>JANYGR010000248.1 GCA_025359355.1 Bacteroidota bacterium
ATGGCAACAGAATCGTTTACTACAACTGGCAGTGCCGAACGCAAAGGATTATTTTTAAAAATAGATACCAATGGCGTTGTTCAAAAACAATATATTATTGGGCAAGCACATAATGGTTACATCAATTTTAGACCTAGTGATATGTGCTCAGATTCATTAAAAAACGTATACTGCAAGTTCACGCGCTGGAACTTAAACAGTGACCCAACTTATGATGCCCTTATCAAACTCGATAGTAACTTAGTGGGTTGCTACCCCAGTGAGCCAGCGTTTAATTTTACAACTACAGTTGCACCACCTGGTTTTTTGCATGTGTTGCCCATGCACTTTAGGGTAGCCAAAGATAGCATTTATGAGGTGTTTGGCACCATCAACCAAGGGCATGGCTTTAATACCATTATAGATGAGTGTGTGGGCTATGTAGGCATAAATGAACATGAAGGAGAAATAAAAAACAATAACGTTAAGATTTATCCAAATCCTAGTACTGGAATATTTTTCTATCAGGTACTAAGTGATGAACTAAATGATGCAACCCTTGAAGTTTATGACCTTACTGGAAAACGCATCATCAGTGGGCCTTTATCATCTAATAATGCCAATGGTTATATCGATTTATCATCTGTAACCAACGGTATCTATTTTGTAAAAATAGCTAACTCACAAAAAATATTATTTAATACCAAATTAAATGTGGTTAAGTAACATTACCATCAATGTTTTTTGCTTTAGATCCGTTCTAAAATATCCGTTTAAAAATAGAAACTCCATAAAAAACCATTATTTTTACCACAAATAATAACTACTATGAAACACCTATTTTTTTTAGTCTCAATAATAAGCATAGCCTCTATTGGCATGTCTTGTAAATCCAAAAAAGAAACAACGACTTCAACTTCTACTCAAACAACGGAAGCTCAAACCGAAAAATTCCGTTTAGTGGTTTCTTTTATAAGCAAAGGCGCAGGCCCTGATAACACTAAAACTGCTGCCCTTTTGGCTTATATAGGCGTTCACCCTAAAAAACCAACTTACACGGTTGCGCATTGGGGTAGAGAAGGAGAAGCCGATTATTGTTTGCATTTAACGGAGTTATCAAAATCGGAACAAGTGGATTTTGTGGCTAACGTTAATAAAATGATGGCAGGTAGCGATATGGTATTTGTAAAAGAAAATGCCGAATCAGCTCATTCAAGAAAATAAATAAAGCTTTATAAACTAAGTCTCTTTTTACATTTTTTTCCTTGACGAAAAAAAGTAACAAAAAAAGTCAAGGCGAAAAGCCATATCCATTTTTTCTTCGCACAAAATCTTCGCAATTCCACCAGAAAAATATGTATATCGCTCCTTTT
Source organism: Bacteroidota bacterium (assembly GCA_025359355.1). Lineage (GTDB taxonomy): Bacteria > Bacteroidota > Bacteroidia > B-17B0 > Aurantibacillaceae > UBA4416. The sequence goes on from JANYGR010000248.1 coordinate 1,353, forward strand.
CGCCAAAACCAACCGCACCCTTACCAATGTATATGTTAGTGTGCTAAATATGTGATACAAGAGTTTTACTCAATATTAAGATTTTAATGAACTTTAAATAATTAATTCTAAACTCCATTGATAATTGTATCGATGGAGTTTTTTTATTGAAACAGAATGAATAGTAAATAGATAAAAACAATACATTTGTCTTTTAAACACAAGAAATGAAACCCATCCAATTAAATTTTCAAAATAGAAATGCCTTAATAACCTTTGGTTGTTTTACGCTTATTTTTATAACCTATATCACTGGTTTTTGGAATGATTTAATTGACTTTGACGCGCCTCAATACGCTAATATGTCGAAAGACATGTTCTTTACTAAAAGCTATTTGCAGGTGTATGATAAAGGACATGATTACTTAGATAAACCCCCCTTATTGTTTTGGACCTCCGTATTGAGTTATCATATATTTGGCATTAATGATTTCGCTTTTAGATTTCCTTCTTTTTTAGTTTCCATTTTAGGATTATATTCTTTATACCGTTTCACTTTATTATATTACAGTAAAAAAGTAGCAGTATATGCTGCATTAATAGCGGCATCAAGTCAAGCTTATTTTTTAATGCATCATGATGTTAGAACGGATACACTTTTAACAGGCTTCATTATGTTTACCATGTGGCAAATAGCTACATTCAATCAAACAGGAAAATTAAAACATATTGTTTTAGGAGCAATCGGAATTGGCTTTGCCATGTTGAGCAAAGGCCCTATTGGATTGATGCTTCCAGTGATTGCTTTTGGAAGTGATTTTATTTATAAGCGCCATTGGAAAGCATTTTTTAAATGGCAATACCTTTTAGTATTAGTTATTGTTGCCATTATCTTGGCTCCTATGACTTATGGTTTGTATATGCAGTTTGATATGCATCCTGAAATTGACAGCTATTTTATTAAAAGTCCATCAGGTGTAAGATTTTTTTATTGGACACAAAGCTTTGGACGAATATTCGGAGATAACCCATTGCCATCAAATTTTCCAGATCCCTTTTTTTTATACCATAGTTTATTATGGAGCTTGTTGCCTTGGCCATTAATTTTTATTGTAGCCATGGTGTATGATGTGAAAACGAAGATAAAAGCATTTAAAACAAATTATTTAAATGTGGAAATAATGAGTACTGCTGGTTTTATCATTACCATTATTATGTTATCCATGTCATCCTATCAATTACCGCATTACACCTTTATTATTCATCCTTTTGCCGCATTGATCATTTCTAATTTTTTAGTGAATGTATTAGGCAATTTAAAATGGAAAAAGGTATTTATCTATTTGTCTGTTTTGGTTTGGATTATTTGTGTGTCGTTAAGCTATTATATTATGTTTGTAGCTTTTGAAACATCTGTATTTATTAAGGTTATTACGTATGTATTATTTATAGCAGGCATCATCAGTTTATTTAAATTAAAATCAGAGTTAGAAACTAGAATCATTGTATGTGGCGTATTTATTATTTGTGCCGCTAATTTTATGGTAAACACTGCATTTTATAAGCCATGCTTCAAATTTCAATCAGATTCTGAAATAGCAAAAGCGATGAATGCGATGAACGTGAAACAGTTTAGTGTTTACAATACTGAAATTACGAATTCGGGATATTTTTATTTTCACGGAAAGATTGATGAATTGTATTCTTACAAAGAAATAAATTTAGATTCGCCAAATACGTCTGGCTGGGTAATGACAGATAGTATCGGGAAATTACAAATAGACTCCGTTTACACAATAAAAGAAAGTAAATTGTTTTATGATTTCCCTGTATCTGGCTTAACAGCTGAGTTTATTAATCCTAAAACGAGATTAGCTCAGTGTAAGAAAAATTATATGATTAAGCTTGAAAAGAAATAATGAATATTTTTTTATTTACCGCAATATAGGCTCTTCGACATTTTTAGTTAATCCGATTGTTATTGGATTCGGTTAAATAAACTAATGCATACGTTGGTAATGGTGCGGTTGGTTTTGCCAAAACAGTGCGAAATCCTAGTTTTTCCAGTGGAGCTGAAGCGCGGAATGCGCGAGGAAAAATGTCACGCCACGGCGTGAGGTGTTTTGGCTTGTCTTTTGTTTCTTTTGGTCAAGCAAAAGAAAAATAATAAAATAAAATCCACTGTTTTTTTGTCGAAGTGCCTTCATATAACGTCATACAATTCAAAATAAACCCTAAATTAGCCCCGAAATTTAAACCTCTTTATCATGGAAGTAAAAGATATCAAAGATTCTAGCTTAGCTCAAAATCCAGTAATTGGACAAATGTTACAATACAATCACGAACAAATTTTATTTTGTAACGATAATGCAACTGG
>JANYGR010000277.1 GCA_025359355.1 Bacteroidota bacterium
AAATTATCAAGCATTTCAACTGTAAATAGAGGGCTTTTGCATTTTACAAAATAATGATGTTGAGCCTCTTTAGGCATTGGACTTAATTTATCATCAACAAATAATTCGCCATTTTTTATTTCTAATTTATTACCTGGTATAGCCACACAACGTTTTACATAGTGTTCGCGCTTATCAATTGGTCGTGCTATAATGTCACCAATAACCCTATTTCCTTCATAAGGAGGTTTAAATTTTGGATTTTTTATATTTTGATAACCAAAATTTCTTACTAATTGATAATAGCTCATGTCCTGAAACCCAACAGCAACGGTATCTCCATCAGGATAATTAAACACAACGATTTCTCCATTTTTTGGTTTTGAATAACCAGGCAAACGCATATAAGGAATTTTAATCCACTCTAAATAAGATTTTTTAGATGTGGTGAAAGGAAGCGTATGATGCGCAAAAGGAAAGGCTATAGGTGTTTGAGGTACTTTTGCTCCGTAACATATTTTATTAACGAATAAAAAATCGCCTACCATTAATGATTTTTCGAGTGATGAGGTAGGGATAGTAAATGCTTCGAAGAAAAAACCACGAATGATGGAAGCCGCAACCACAGCAAAAATGATAGGGTCTAACCAATTTTTTACAAATGATGATTCTGATTTAATATCTGCTACGCCAAAAAATTTAACGTCTTTATTAAATCCTAAATACGCAAAATACAAATAAGGCATTAAGGCAGCATATACTAAATCTTTGGTAGTGCGTTTTTTGAAAGCTCGCGCCAAATGAAAGCCGTAAACACCATACATGATAAGGTTTACACCAGGAACAATCATAATTAATCCCCACCATTTAGGACGATTGATGAGTCCGCCAACTAACCAAAAATTATATACTGGAATCAATGCTTTCCAAGCAGGAAGCCCCGCTTTTTCAAATATTTTATATAAGCCTACAAAGGAAATTAAAACGAGAATTAAAAAAATGATGTTGCCCATGTTTATTTAGTTATGAATTATATGTTTTTAGTGATAAGTTATATTTAAGTTTTTTATTTTACATTAAATCATTCATGGTAAATATACCTTTTTTGCCATAAATATATTCGGCGGCTATAACAGCACCTAAAGCAAAACCTTGACGGTTATGTGCTTTGTGCATAATTTCGATATCATCTACTGCTGAGCTATATTTAATAATATGTGTTCCTGGTACTTCACCTTCTCTTACATCTTTAATAAATAAAGTTTCAGGATTAGTGTCTGTAATGCTCCAGTTTTTTTTACGTTCTATTTTATCGAGCAATTGATTAGCCAGTGTAATGGCTGTTCCAGAAGGTTTGTCTAATTTATGAATGTGATGAATTTCTTCCATACTCACATCATAGCTTGCATATTTATTCATCAGTTCTGCTAAGTAGCTATTCATTTTCATGAAAATATTAACACCTAAACTATAATTTGTGGAGTGAAATAACGTTCCATTTTTTTGTTGACATTCAGTTTCTATATTATTGAAAGAATCGTACCAACCCGTAGTACCAACAACGATAGGCAATTGCGCATCCAAACATTTTTTGATGTTAGAAATTACGGTGTGCGGCGTACTAAATTCGATAGCAACATCAGCTTGTTGTAAATCAGTTTTGGTAATAGAAGCAGAGTTTGTGTCGCCCACTTTCAATACAATGCTGTGATGGCGTTGTAAAGCAATGGCCTCTATTTCTTTGCCCATTTTTCCGTATCCAAGAAGTGCTATTTTCATTTTTATGTTTCCCGCAGATTTTGGAGATAATGCGGATTTTTATTTAATTATTTTTATTTATTCTGTGTAAATCTGCGGAGATTATTTAAATCGTAGTTTCAAAGTTAATCCAGTTTGTAAATTATTATTGTAATCTAAATTACCATAAGGTTTTAATTGCAGACTCAAATCGTCACTAATATCAAAGGTTTTGAGATGTGCTTCTACATTGGCGTCAATAATATTAATGATATAAACCAATGCGCCAACCATAATGGCAATGTCTCGGTATTTTTTATAATATCTTTTTTCGGTTACTAATTGATCTGATGAATAACCTGAAGTATTGGTGGTATTGGCATCATTGTCATATATGGCCGCTAAGTTATTACTGTAATATTTATAACGGATATGG
>JANYGR010000294.1 GCA_025359355.1 Bacteroidota bacterium
ATTTGAAACTAGTAATTACAATAATTATAATAATGCTTGGAATGGGACGGCAAATGGAAATATATTGCCTTCAGGTACTTATTTTTACGTTATCAAACTAGATAATGGAACTGGTGTGAAAAAAGGTTGGATTGAATTAACTGGAAAATAGAGATTCTTAGGATTTGAGGGACGGGAGGATTAGAAGGAGAAAAGTTCGAGATAAATTAATAAATTTGAAAGAAAATAATTAGAGTTTTAATTAAAGTAACAAAGTGTCGAATTAAAATGATTGGAGTTTAAACTCAAGTAACAAAGAATCGAACTAAAACGATTGGAATTCAAACTAAAGTAACAAAGAATCGAACTAAGATGATTAGAATTCAAATTAAAGTGATTAGAGTTTGAATTAAAACGATTGGAATTCGAACTAAAGTAACAAAGAGTCGAATTAAAGTGATTAGAAATCGAACTAAAGTAATTGGAGTTTGAATTAAAATGATTGGAATTTAAACTAAAGTAACAAAGAGTCGAACTAAAGTGATTGGAGTTTGATTTAAAGTAATATAGAGTCGAACTAAAATGATTGGAGTTTGAACTAAAGTAATTGGAGTTTGAATTAAAATGACAAAGAGTTGAACTAAAATGATTGGAGTTTGATTTAAAGTAATATAGAGTCGAACTAAAATGATTGGAGTTTGAACTAATGTAATTGGAGTTTGAATTAAAATGACAAAGAGTTGAACTAAAATGATTGGAATTCGAACTAAAGTGATTAGAAATCGAACTAAAGTGATTGGAGTTCAAACTAAAGTAACAAATTAATCTGTAAGATAAGAATATGAAAACAAATATTAAATGGCTTTTTATTTTGATGTGTTTAGGTCACATCTCAACCAAGGGACAAACAAACTTAAACTCTACACCCTTTTGTTTTGGTAATCCTCAAATGATAGCCAATATGCAATTTTGTACGAGAGCATACTCTACCGATTTTGAACATGATGGTGATTTGGATGTGGTAATATATGATACCCTACAACACGTATTAAAAGTATTTTTAAATAATGGTACTGGTTCTTTTCCAACATCATTAACTCAAAATGTACCTAATGTGATTGATATTACTATAGGTCAATTAGCTGGTGGCGATTATTTTACTGATATAGCTTTGTTAAAATTAGATGGAACCATTCAAGTATTTAAAAATACAAGTGCCTCAACCACAGCGGCTTCTATTGCTTCATACACAGTATTGCCTCCGCCTACTTCGGTTCCTGTAACACAAGCATCATCAATAGATGCTATTGATTATAATGGTGATTATAATGATGATTTATTTGTCACTTATTATTATCAAATGAGTACGGTTACTCATTATAGGTACTTTGGCTACACTAATAATACAGCAGGAGGGTTTAATTTAGAAACAACGATTGGAAATATCTTCACTAGTTATTCGATAAATTATATGGGAGATTGTAGTGTTGTTTTTGGAGACCTCAACAGTGATGGATATAAAGATGCTGTTTTTACATCAAGTCAAATTAGCGCTATATCAGTCGAAGTTCATACAACAAATTTCGCTTCTGTATTTACACCAACTCCTCCAACCGTTCAAACTCTCTTGTCCACTACAATACCTGTTTCATTAACAGATATGCGAATAGAAGATTATAATAATGATTATATACTCGATGTAGGCATGTATGCTCAAGGATACGGTTTTTCTGTATTTGAAGGAAATGGAGCAACTACGCCAATATTTACAGAAACAGCAATAATTAATCCTCCAGGACAAGGATATAAATATTTGTGGAAAGATTTGAATAATGACGGTAAAAATGAGTTTCTCTCTATAGATAAAACGTCTGAAAAAATTTACATTAATAAGGGTGATTCTTCAGCAGCACAATTTAATAGTAATCAAGATACAATTACATCATCTACTTCAGGTGGTAGTTCCGCTAATTTTATCATTGCTGATTTTGATGGAAACGGCTTAAATGATATTTTAACTTCAGGAGATTACAATTTTACTGGAGATGTTAGTTTAATAAAAAATTATTCATACACTTTTAAAACTACTGCCAATCATGGTGGGATAGTTTGCGGAGCATCACCAGTAGCTTTATCGGTTAAAACATCTACATTAATAACAAACCCAAGTTATGTATGGAGTCCTTCAAGTCAAACTACAGCAACTATATCAACAACTAATGCTACAACGCACTATGCTACTATAACTTATACCCCCGAGGCAGGAGCCACCTGTTCTATAACATCTTCTCCTTTAACAGTTACATTTATAGCTGGTACTTTACCTAGTTTTACAGTAACACCTCAAGCAAATCCATTTTGCACGAAGACACCTGGCGCATACTTCACGCCGTTAACTATTACAGGTTCAACAAACTATACCTACACGCAAGTTAATATTGCTAATCCACAAATAGTTACTTCACCAGTTTACGTTTATCCCCATTTTGGACAAAACCTATATTCCATTGAAGCTTTAGACCCTTCAGGCTGCATAAATAATAATGATATTTATATTACAGGCTTACAAGCACCAATCAATCCTTCTATCTCATCAAATCCTAACAATACAACTCTATGTGCGGGTTCTTCAGTTACATTAACTGCTTCAAATGACGGAACAACTACCTGCACTTGGATGCCAGGTTCACTCACAAATTCGGTTATTACTGTCGCACCTACATCATCTACAACTTATACAGTAGTGGTGTCAAAGGGAGTTTGTAAAGACTCTGCAACTTTTTATGTAAATGTTAGTCCTGTACCTATAATTAACGCAACGATATCATCTACCAATATTTGCACCAATCAGGGTGGAGCAGTTGTAAATTATATGGGTACTTCAGGTAATACGTATACTACAACGGGAGGAAGTAATACTTATACAGTTTCATCGCTTACTCTGAATCCAACAGCAACAACCGTATATACAATTACGGCAACAAACTCTTCGTATAGTGCTTGCCCATCTACAGACAGTATATTTACCATCAATGTTAATATAACCCCAACCGTAAATGTGTCTCCGCAAACAGCTACTGTTTGCGCTTATTACAGTACTACCTTAACGGCAAACGGAGCAGATCATTATATATGGTCTAACGGAGCAACTACTCAATCTACGGTTATAAACCCTTATTTATCAATTACCGTTTATACAGTTACTGGACAAGATGTAACGAGCTTGTGTTCTGATAGTAAAACAATTACAATTTATACTAAGTCATTACCAATAATTACAGCTAGTACTAACAGCACACAAATTTGTTCTGGCGGTTTAGCAGTTTTACAAGCGGGTGGAGGTACAACTTATTCTTGGTCGCCTGTTGGTATTATCAGTCAAAATGTTTCAGTATTTCCAACAACTAATATGACTTATACGGTATATGGTATGGGAACCAATGGTTGCGCTAATTTTGCTACTGTTTCGGTTGGAGTATTTCCTTCACAAAATATTAATGCTTATGCTACACCAAGTGCCATTTGTGTAGGAGAAACTGCTACATTAAGTGTAACCGGAGGAACTCCAACTGTGGGTAATTATCAAAACGAAATTGTTTCTCCTACAATTAACACTTCATACTCTGTTACTATAATAGATAATTATGGCTGTATGTATGATAGAGCAGCTTATGTTGAAGTAAATGCAACTTGTGCAACGTTGGTTTATAATGGCTTTACACCTAACGGAGATGGCGTTAATGATTTTTTCTCTATCGACCACATTGATCATTTTACAAATAATAAAGTATCCATTTTTAATAGATGGGGAAATACTGTTTTTGAAACAACGAATTATAATAATGTAAATAATGCATGGGACGGAAAAGTGAAAGGTACAGTAGTGCCAAACGGAACTTATTTTTACGTTATTAATTTAAACGATGGATCCGAACCTAAAAAAGGCTGGCTAGAAGTGACGGGGCAATAAGGGATAGAAGAGACCGAAGGGACAAACAGGATGCGAGATAAATGATATAAGACAAAGGTTTAATAACAAGAACTAAAAACAAGAAACTCTTTACCACAGTGGTAAAAAATAAAAAAGAAATGAAAAAAATAATTACAACGCTATTAACAGCAGCAACTTTATTAGGCTTTGCGCAACAAGATCCACAGTTCAGCCAATACCAGTTTAATCAAATGGTTATCAATCCAGCTTATGCAGGAAGCAGAGACGCCTTATCTGCTGTGGTAGATGTTCGTCAGCAATGGAGCGGTTTTGATGGAGCGCCTCGTACTCAAGCATTTAGCCTTCATGGTCCATTAAAAAAGAAACGGATAGGATTAGGATTAAGTGGTTATGCCGATCAAATTGGACCTAAGAAAACGGTTGGTGTATATGGTAGTTTTGCTTATATACTTCCAATTACCAATAAACTTAAGTTATCGTTTGGTATCCGTGGAGGCATGGTAAGTTACAATTTCGATTGGAATAAAATATCTTACCAAAATCCTAATGAAGGGGCATCTAATTATGCTCCGCAATCACAACATACTATTTTAGATGTTGACGCTGGATTATTCTTAAAATCAAATTCGTTTTATTGTGGAATTAGTGCGACTCACATCAATGGCGCAAAAGTATATGACGAAAAAATAACCATTCTAAATACAGCAAACTCTTATAATCTGAATTATAATTTAAGTCCGCATTTGTTTTTCATTGTGAGTAAAGGATTTAAGCTAAGCGAAAGTGTTGTGTTTAATCCAACATTAATGATTAAGAATGTAAAAGGTATTACGAGTGGTGATATCAATATGAACTTCTTAATTAAGCAACGCGTATGGCTTGGGGCTTTTTATAGAGGAGAAAGTACTTTAGGCGGATTAATTCAAGTGTTTGTAACTGAGAAACTCCGTGTAGGTTATGCGTATGATTTTAGTATGAACAGCACACAACGAACTTTAGGATCCGGGCATGAGATTATGATTGGATTCGATTTCAATACTTTTAAATCAAAAATGTTATCACCTCGTTATTTATAATCATTACCCCACTATCAAGTTATGAAGAATTTATCAAACTATATAATCATCGTTTTAACCTTAACAGCAAGCATATCGCTAGCTCAAAAGAAAAAAGCAGATAAGTACTACGAAAAATTACGCTATGCCAAAGCAATACCAGCTTATGAAAAAGCCATTAAAAAGAACTCGACTGATAAACAAGATGAGTTAATTAAACTAGCGGATTGTTACCGCATCTTAAATGAATATGGCAAAGCCGAAAATTTTTATAAAGAGGCGATTGCTATTGGGAAAGCTCCTGCAGATGCATATTACAATTATGGAAATGTATTAAAAAGTAATAACAAACATGATGAAGCTTTAAATCAGTATACCACTTATTTAAAAGATTACCCAACAGATTCAAAAGCAAAAAATGCACTTAAATCTTGCCAAGAAATAAAATATTGGGAAAGTAAACCAAAGGAATATGCTGTCAAAAATATTGAAGAAATCAATACTAAACGAGCAGAGTTTTGCCCGACATTATTCAATAATAAATTGGTGTATGTGGGCGAAAAGGTGAGTGATATAGTTGATTTCGAAGAATCAGGTACTAACAATCAACCTTTCTTAAATGTATTTTCTAGTGAAATAAAAAACAATACCTTCTTAAAATCTAAATCATTTTCAAATAAATTAAATACAGAGTTTCATGATGGGCCTATCTCTTTTTCGAGCGATGCGAAAATGGCCTATTTCACTCGTATTAATTATATAGTAAATAAACGTAATAAAAATTTTGTAAACAGAGCTAAGATCTATGTATCGAACGCTTCCGGAAAAAACTGGACAAAGGCTATTCCTTTTAAATATAATAGTGATGATTATTCTTGCGCTCATCCTTCTATTAGTAATGATGGCAATACATTGTATTTTGCTTCTGATATGCCTGGTGGGCAAGGCGGACAAGATATTTGGATGTGTAAACGTAACGGAGATGTCTGGGACAAACCTGTTAATTTAGGTATTGATATTAATACGAGTGGCGATGAGTTATTTCCATACATCAGAAAAGATGGGATGTTGTTTTTCTCATCTAATGGTTTACCAGGCTTTGGCGATTTAGATATCTTTTCTGCCAAGAACGTAGAAGGTCGCTGGTTATTGAATCGTAATGAAGGCTTGTTTTTAAATAGCACTGCTGATGATTTTGGTATTGTGTTTTCATCAGATAGTATGGGCTATTTTTCTTCTAACAAAGAAGGTGGAAAAGGAAGCGATGATATTTATTCATTCAAATACACTAATAAATCAATTGTTGTTGATGGTATTGTATTACTAACCGAAAACACAAATGATCCTGCAAAAGACGTGAAAGTATATTTGTTAGATGATAAAGGAGTAGTTTTAGATTCGACAAGAACAAATGATAAAGGATATTTTGTATTCAAAAACTTGGATATAGAAAAAGTGTATATGGCTGAGGTTGACGAAAGCAATACTGTTTTAAAAAATAAGTCACGTTATTACTTAGCTGATAAAAATGGTAGCATTGCCCGTATCACTCATAAAGAAGGTAATAACAAAAAGTTTGTATTTAAAAACTTACCAGTTAATACTAATGGATTACCTGATTTATATAATGAAGAGGAGTTAAGTTTAGCGGGTAATTTATTATATGGAGAAAGTCCTAGTAAACCAGTTGCCAATAAAAAAGTAACCATTAAAAATGAGTTTGGTGATGTGGTAGAAGAAACTACTACCAATGAGTTTGGTGCGTTTGCATTTAAAAATTTACCAATAGATCAAAATTATACCTTATCGATTGACGATAGTGATATTCCAGCTGACACAAAAATTATTTTAACTAATAAGTCTGGTAAAGAAGTGAAAATTGGTAAAGCGGGAAATAAAGGTAAATTCCAATTTGCTATATTAAATACAGACAAAACAGCTATACAAGATCTATTAGTGGATGATAAAGATTTGATTATGGCCTTGAATGGTTATTTATTGGATCAAGATAAAAAACCGTTGATGAATGCTAAAGTGTCTATTTTAAATAATTCTGCTTTGGTAGAAGATATTAATACGGATGATAAAGGGAAGTTTACCTTTAAAAATTTAGGAACGGATAAAAATTATGTGTTTGGTGTAGACGATTCTGATCCTCGTTTTAGCAATGTTTCTAAAATCTTAGTAGCAGATTCGAGAGGACGAATTGTGCGTGAAATTAAACGTGATAAAAACGGTAAGTTTGTATTTGAACTATTAGATATAGATAAAGTGGCTTTTGGTGATTTTACCGTAGACGATCCTTGGTTGCAAGTGTTGGAAATGAAAAACAAACAAAAACAAGAAGCCATTACTATTGTTGAAAAATTGTACTACGCTTATGGCGATTTTAAAATTGATGCCGCAGGTAAAAACATCTTGGATAAAGTCATTTCGATATTAAATACCAATAAAAACTTAAATATCGAGTTAAGTTCTCATACCGATTCAAGAAGTACTGATTCTTATAATTTAACTTTATCACAAAAACGTGCTAAAGCAGCAGTTGATTACATGATTGCAAAGGGAATAGATAAATCTCGCTTAAAAGCCATAGGATATGGCGAAACACGATTGTTAAATCATTGTAAAAGTGATGTCCCTTGTAGCGAAGAAGAACATGCTATTAACAGAAGAACGGAATTTAAAATTGTTGAGGTTGGTAAAATTTAATTATTTGATTTAGGTAGACCTTCAAGGTTTTTAAAACCTTGAAGGTCTTTACTTCGACATCTTGTAGCCATTGCGTGATAAGCAATCTAACTATACGTGAGATTGCTTCGTCGCTGAAAAGCTCCTCGCAATGACATACTACTTCAGATTTTCCCTTCTCTCCCTAAATAAAACTTTAATTCCAATAAATTAAATTGTAATAGCATAAATATTTAAAAACAATGCTAAACTTTTTTGCTGAAATTCGGTTTAGATAATATCTTTACATCAAAATGTTACAAGGTAAACAACTCATACTGGCTACTCGTCCTTTTGCTAAAGAAGATAGAACTAAAAGTTGGGTACTTACCATTTCTACACTTTTTATTTTAATTGCTTTTTTATTAGGAACCGTTTATAATTTCCATTGGATATTAAAGCTACTATGCAGTATTGGTGCAGGTTTTACCATTGTTCGCTTTTTTGTTATTTACCACGATCATCAGCATAAAGCCATATTAGATAAATCTCCTTTGGCAACTTTTATCTTTACTATTTTTGGTTTTTATGTATTAGCGCCAACCGGTATTTGGAGCAGAAGCCACGATTACCATCACAAAAACAACTCTAAGCTATTTAGCGCCAGTATTGGTTCTTATCCAATTTACACCAAACAAAAGTTTGTGACATTAAGTAAGAATGAGCAGAGGTATTATTTATTCATTCGTCATCCTTTAACCATATTGTTTGGATACATCTTTGCCTTTATGTATGGCATGTGTATTCAATCTATTATCAACCGCTTTAGTAAGCACATAGATTCCTTAGTAGCCTTAATACTTCATTTCGCATATCAGATAGCCGTTTTTTATTTTTTAGGGTGGCACACATGGATCTTCTTATGTGCTATTCCTCATTTTATTTCGGGCGCTTTAGGTGCTTATGCGTTTTATGCACAACATAATTTTCCAGGTGTTACTTTTGTGGGTAATGAAGAATGGACTTATGAAGGCGCTGCTTTAGATTCATCAAGTTATATGGAATTAAGTTGGCCACTTCGTTGGGCTACAGCTAACATTGGATATCACCACATTCATCACTTGAATGCGCGCATCCCTTTTTACCGATTACCAGAAGTAATGGCAGCCATCCCCGAATTACAACATCCAAAAAAAACATCATTGAAACCTAAAGACGTGATGGCTTGCTTTAAGCTTAAAGTGTGGGATTTCGAAAAACAACAAATGGTTGGGATTTAATTGGTGATAAAATTTATATGTAGTTAGGCAAGTTGTTATATAAAATTAAATTAAGAAATTTATGAGTAAATTAGGCTGTATATGTGGTCATACAATTGTTGATCAAACTGATAACATTCCTTATAAAGCTAGTTTTATTCGAGATGAAGATTTAGAAAGAACTTACGACCATTATGATGATGTTGATGCTTTTATTAATGCAATAAAAAATGGTGAGCGTCAAAAATGGCTAGATAAATATTTTGGTAAAGGTCTTTATACAAATATATCTGACTCATCTGTTATTAATGATATAATTAGAAGATATATATCAAGGTTTGAAAGTGATATTTTCTTATGTGAAAATTGTGGACGAATTAAAATTCAAAATGGAAATACTAATATGTACACTTCATTCTTACCTGAAGACAATAATTGGACAGGTATTTTTAAAGGAATTTCAAATAATTCAGCATCTTAATTTTAACTTTATATAAGCTGTAATCCATTAGTGATAAATCCTTTGTAATAATGATAAGAATAAATATCACATTCTTTTTAATACTTTTTCTAACTGCTTGTGAAATTAGGTTTAAGGACGAAGACCTGACGGTATATAATATTTATAAGCTAAATGACACTTTGGTTTTTAAAAACAAATTAGGACAATTAAAAAAGTTCGCAATAATATCAAAGAATATTATTAATAAAGGTTGGGACGCCAATACAGGATTGTATAATCCTCAAGTAGCTTATGTTAAGTATAAGGACTTTTCAAAGCCTGAAACAATTTATTATGATAATTCTTTTCTAACGATTTATCAAAAAACAAAAAATGAAATAGAGGAAACAATTTATTTTAATGATTTTATTGGAAGTATAGACAGGGATAAGCAAAAGACAAAAGAATTCTCTTCCTTATATAATGAACAAATTTATAAAATACCTAAATTTGATATGACAACCGTTAGAGATTCAATTGATATCTTATATGTTTATTGGACAGATAAGGCAGGAATAATATCTTATGAATATAAAAATGGAGATAAGTGGACATTAGTAAAATAAAAATATTCTATAATAACCCATTCACAAAATCCTTACTACCTCAATTTCAACAAAGCATTTCGTTTGGCTAAATAGGCTTGAAGCACAGCGTCAAAGCCTTTGTTGATGTCAGCTTCTATGAAATCAATGTTATATTGTCCGCATTTAAGTTTTAAAGCTTCGGTGTATTCATTTATTTTTTGAAGATACATCTTCCATTTTTTTATCCGTTATATGAAATAAAATCACATCATGTTTTTTCTATTTCAAATGTTGTATTAATCTATTTACTCAGATTTACACAATTTCTTTGGCTTTGGCCTCTAAAAATTCCATGGCAGCTTTTCGTTCGTTTGGAATAAAACCGTCTAAAATAGCATCTTTCAGAGCATTTTTAAGATCACCTACTTTTTTACTTGGAGGTAAATTAAAAATAGACATAATCTCTTCGCCACTCACAGGCGGTTGCCAATTTCTGATCTTGTCTTTTTCTTCAAGCTCTTTTAATTTACTTCTTACAAGTTCGAAATTTTGCAAATAGCGTTTTACTTTCGTTGGATTTTTTGTGGTGATATCGGCTTCGCAAAGTGTCATTAAATCATCAATATCATCGCCTGCTTCAAATAATAAACGACGGATAGCGCTATCGGTTATTTCTGTTTTAGCTAATACAAT
>JANYGR010000297.1 GCA_025359355.1 Bacteroidota bacterium
GTGCCTTTCACGCATTCGTTTAGTTTCAATATTAAATCATCATGGTATTTTTTGTAAGCACTTAATGATACTTTAGATGTTTCGTCCAATACACAGCTTTCGTCAAAATGTTCATGAAAAGAATTAAAAAAATAAATACCATTAAATTTTTTAAAATCGATTTTCGTAAAATCGTTATTTATATAATGAGCATTTTTTATTTTATACTGTCGCTTTATTTTGTTCGATAAATTAATAAGTGTTTTTCGTTTTTCAATTCCGTAAAAATGAGCATCAGTAACGGTTGCGCCAATGCTGCAAAATTTCCCAACACCTGATCCTATGTCTAATATCTTATCTGAAGGGCTATCGGCAAGTAGTTTGGCAGCTTTAATCGCTATTTTTACAGGAGTGAAGTGACGTGCCGAGTGTTCTTGATACGTTCTGGGGTATATTTTATCAAAGCTCGAATCCGAGCAATATTTTTTTTGTTTTAAATTTTCAAAAATCATTTTTCAAAAATCATTTTTTTATAGTATTAAAATACTGTTCTATTTCAATTAAGCTTTTTGAATTAAAACAGTGCTCCTTAGTTAATAAACCTTTACGAGCTACATTAATTCCGTAATTCATATCGTGGTAACCTTTTAATTGATGCGCATCTGGATTAATAGAAATCATCACGCCTTTTTCTAAACAGTATGGTATCCAACGCCAATCGATGTCTAAGCGATAAGGGTGCGCATTTAATTCAATCACAACTTTATTCGCCGCACAGGCATCAATTATTTTTTTATGATCAATAGGATAACCTGGTCTTCCTAATAATAATCTACCAGTGGGATGACCAAGAATGGTTGTGTATGGATTTTCTATTGCTTTTAGTAAACGATTCGTCGCTTTAGCTTCATCCATTTTTAAATTGGCATGTACGGAAGCAACAATAAAATCAAAGGTTTTGAGAATATCTTCTTCGTAATCTAAATTACCGTTACCTAAAATATCACTTTCAATTCCTTTAAATATTTTAAATGGCGCTAATTGCTGATTGAGTTTTTTTATTTCATCGTGCTGTAATAAAACTTGCTCTACCTTTAAACCACCTGCATAACTGGCTGTTTGCGAGTGATCGCAAATTCCTAGATATTCGTAACCAAGTTGTTTACAATACACCGCCATTTCTTCTAAAGTATTCATGCCATCACTATAGGTGGAGTGATTGTGCAAAATGCCTTTTAAATCAGCTAATTCAATGAGTTTTGGTAAAGTATGTGCTTTTGCTTTTTCTAATTCAAATAATCCTTCGCGTAATTCTGGTTCGCAATATTGAATGTTTAAATTAGTATAAACCTCTTCTTCGCTTTTATATAATTTTGTTTTTAATTCCGAAAAATGAATGCCTTCTAAATGGGCTTCGGAAGAAGATGTTTCAACTAACGTTCTATAAAAAATAGTTGGATTTACTTGAATAAAATTAATAGAAATTTGTTCAGAAATAAATTCGTCGGTATCGATAGATTCATCCCCAATTAAAATATCAATTTCTTCTATTACTTCGCATTTGCGATGCATAGCGCCTGTATAGCTCACTAAATCAGTTTGTTTAAGCAATTGCTCTATAATAGGTTTGCTGATTTTTTCGGCATAAGCATAATGAAATTTCCCTGTGTTTTTTAATTTGAATTCAATATTTGCAATGATTGAATTTTGAGTTTTAACACCAAAGCCTTTTAATTCTACTAATCTGTTTTCGTGGCAAGCATATAATAAATCAGTAACACTTTCTATTTCTAATTCTTGCCAAAGCTGTCTTACTTTTTTAGGACCTAAACCTTTAATGCCTAACATGTCAATAACACCAATGGGTGTTTTTGCTTGTAATTCGCTTAATTCAGGAGTAGTGCCAGTAGTAGTGAACGCATGAATTTTTTCTGCTAAGCTTTTACTGATACCTTCTATTTTGGTTAATTCTTCAATTGATAAATTATTTAAATCTAATCGTGTTTTACCTAGCTTGTAAGCCGCACTATTAATGGCTTTTACTTTAAATGGATTTTCGTTATATAACTCTAATAATTTTCCAGTGAGTTCTAACGCATCGGCTATGTCTTCAGTTGTCATGTTATAAATATAATTCTGCAAATTTTACATCATCAGGATTTGTAATTTTTATATTTTCAGGATTTCCTTCAACTAAAAATATTTCTTCATCCATGCGTTCTAATACTGTTGCGTCATCCGTGAAGAATGGCGTAAATGGTTGTTCAAATGCAGTTTGTATTTTAGATACTAAAAAACATTGTGGCGTTTGCACAATTTTATAATCATCGCGACTTACTGCTTTATTAATGCCATTAGTTACTAAACGCAAACTTTCATTAACTGGCGATACAGGTATGGCATTTCCTTTAATAGAGGCCGTTTCAAAGCAACGCTTAATAGTATCTACACTCACAAATGGACGAGCGGCATCGTGTATGCCAACTATATCATTTTTATTTGTAATACAATTTAATCCATTTTTAACTGAATGAAATCGTGTTTCGCCACCCACAACGGTTTGTACGTTTTTATCAGGAAAATATTCGGCTAACATAAAATTTGCGTCGGATAAATAATCTTTATGCACAGATACAATTACATTAATATATTCATCAAATTCAATAAACTTTTCGATGGTATGAATTAAAATTGGTTTACCTTTTATTTCGATAAATTGTTTGGGTATGCTCGATTGCATGCGAGTACCTGTACCGCCTGCAACAATGATGATATTGTAGTGTGAGTGATTCATTATAGTTTAGTAATTCTTAATGCGTTCAATTGCCAAATCAATAGACTTGTTTGTTTTATTAAAAAACTGAAAGCGCTGTTTTTCTGCAACTCCACTAATCAAGGTTGATTTTTTAATTAAATTTTTCATCCAATGTTCTATTTCTTCACAAAACTGTTGATTAGTTGTTGTCAACGAATTTAATGTATTAAACGAAATATAAGAAACAATTTGTTCGTTCATTGTTACGTGAATACAGTTAGTTCCTATTACTAAGTCACTGTTGTATAATCCAAATGTAGCATTTGATTTCTCGCTTTTATTTTCTTCTTCTGCATATCTATTAATAGACTTTGCCAATTGTTTCAATTCATTTAAAATTGTAATGGCATCTTCTTTTTCTTTAAATGCGCCTGATTCGAAGTAGTATTCAATTTGTTTGACGGTAGTTTGTATAGTATCTACTGTCCAAATTTCTGTACTTGGAATTTTTAAATATATGTTGTGAATATTGTGAGCTATTTGTAATAATTTTTCAGAAATTACATCCCAATCAAATTTTTTAGTTTGATATTCTTTGATGTTAAGAACAGAACGTTGCCAATAAAATAGCTTAAATGCAGAAAGTTTTTCAGAGTGAAACGAATGAAAAATAGGAATCTCTTCAGCAGCATAAATTATTTTAGCATTTTCTGCTTTAGAAATTTGTTTTAATTGATTTTCGAGACTTAATAAATAACTTTCAAAATTTTCAGCAGAATCAGTCAGTTTAATATAATTGAAAGTGACAGCATTTGTTTGTTTAGAAAATATGGCATCTGCCGAAATGCGATAATGCTTGCATATCTTATAGGTTTCATCTAAGCTTAATACGGTTTCGTTTCGTAAACGTCTGTATGCACTGTCGTTGCTTATTTTAAGAAGATCGGCAATATCATCTGCTAACGAAACAGTAGCAGGAACAGTGTTTTTTAAGTGTTTAATAAATAACTCTTGCATTTCGAATGCTGATTTTTTATCGCTCATTTTGTAGTATTTATTACTATTAAAGATAGTAAATAGTTGCATTTATTGCAAATAAAATCAATCTAGTTTCAATTATTTGTGATAAATCTAATTATAATGATCGATTTTTAAGTTTATTCTTATTTTTTGCATCATTCTCAAACTTAAGTCTATAACTCCGTTTCATTTCAGTTTGTAGTCGATCTAATTTTGATGTATAAATCTTTATACAATTTATTATGAAAACAATCATCAAATTATCCATTCAACTTTCGATTCTCTTGTTGTCTTCTTGTTCGAGTACAAGTTTTATAAATCGAAAATATACATCAGGTGTTTTTTTGCAACCTAATAAATCACTAAAACATAATACTATTAGTGTAGATACTTCAAAACGATATGCTTCTTTAAATCATACGATTGAACTAAATAAATCAGTAGTTAGCTTAACTACTAATGATGAAAGAGAAATTATAAATACTCTTACAAATTCTATTATAAAAAAAGATACGGTGTTTCATCTTCAACGCAGAGGAAAAGATATTTTGTTTGTAAAAAAATGTATTGGAAAGCATGTGTTAGTAGTTTTAAACAAAGAACAACAAATTTTGAAAGTAAAATCGTTACCATCATACAACGGAATAAAATCTTTTAAAATTGTAAGTTTACTAAATCCACAGGTGGCTTTGAAAAAAGCTGAATTATCTTCCAGTTTAGCTTTCTCTTTATCTCTTATTCCTATAATTGGCCTAATATGTTCATTGATTGCCTTTCGTAAAATTAAAATTGCCAAATTAAATAACCAAGAAAGTGATTTAAAAAAAAATAAAAGATTAACAATTAGTGCACTCGCTATCTCATTACTATCAACGCTCGCTCTTATTGGTCTTTTTATATATTTCCTATATGTTATTTTGAATTCATTGGCATCAGCTTTTTCAGTATTTATCATGATATAATTACAATCAAATGAAAACAATCATCAAATTATCCATTCAGCTTTCGATACTCCTTTTATCTTCTTGTTCAAGTACAAGTTTTATAAATCGAAAATATACATCAGGTGTTTTTTTGCAACCTAACAAATCATTAAAACATAATACTAATAGTGTAGATACTACAAAACAATACGCTTCATTAAATCATACGATTGAACTAAATAAAGCAATCATTAATTTAACCGCTAATGATGAAAGAGAAATTATAAATACACATACTAACTCTATCATTAAAAAAGATACGGTGTTTCATACTAGAAGGAGAGGCAGGGATAATGTGTTTGTGAAAAAATGTATTGGAAAACACGTATTAGTGGTTTTAAATGAAGAACATAAAATCATAAAAGTAAAACCATTAGTAACTATTAATCCTCGCAAACCCCTTTTTGTAATAGAGGATTATAAAATTAGTCCGGAAAAATCTTTGAAAAAAGCTAAATTATTTATTTTTTTAGCTTTAGGATTTTGCCCTGTCCCTTTATTAGGATTCGTATTAGCCCTTATTGCTATTAAAAAATTAAAATGGGCAAAATTAAAAAATCCAAATTATGATTTTGATAGATTAAAAGGTTTGTTGAATCTTGCATGCTTTTATTCTTTTTTAATTACTCTGCTATTGGTGTTGTTTATCCTTTTAATTATAGCTGGAAGTATTGCATCTGCTGGAGTTTACGGAGCTTAATTAAAAACATTATGAAAACTATATCCACACTCATTTTAGCAATAGTCTTTTGTTCAACTAAACAACTGTTGTCTAATTATAATCTTTTAATCTTTAAAAATTCAATGATTATCTTAACATCAAAGGATGTAAACGATATTATCAATTCGCGAAAAAATGAAGATGAAAAAAAAGACACAATCTTTCATATAAAAAAAAGAGGTAAAGATGAAAAAATAATAAAAACCTGTATTGGTTCTGATGTGTTAATTGTTATAGATACATATCATAGTACTCTTGAGAATCCCAATTTTAAAATAGCATCTAGTTTAAAAAGAGAGAGAGATTCGTTAGATGAACTACTATATGCACATAAAAACTATATAGGTTTTAATCCTTATGTTCTTATAAATAATTGCATTGGATTTAATTATATGAGAGATGTTAGGAAATTACATTTAATCGTTAATGCCCCAATAACAATAGGATTTGATGCATGTAAAATAACAAACGTACTTCAGAAAAAATTTCATTATGAAGATCAAGGCGAATTAACATTTAATAAATTAAATTATCAATTCGGTATAAACTTATTATTTGTGCCTATCATGAATCGTTCTGTAAATTTTTTAATAGGCCCTTTATATCTATTTACATCTTACAATGTAACTTCTACTTTGTATTACAATATACCTTATCATAATACATATGTATTTAAAAATAATTTTGAAATAAAACGACATTACTATGGAATTAGCATAGGTTTCCTTAAACGTTTTGATAATCGATTTAATTTGACAATGCTTTTAACTTTAGGAACTAAAATTGATTCTTATAGCAAATTTGACCCTTTTGGAACAGAATATGTTAAATCAATTGGAGGAAATTATTATTCTAGATCGCCAGATTTCTTAAGTTTAAAATCGGATGTCTACGCAAATTTTATGTGGACTTTTGGATATAGATTTTAAAAATTAATTTGAGGTTTAAAATTTAAACCTCAAATTAATTAAGCTAATATCGTTACTGGATTTTCTAAATAAGTTCTTAATGTTTGTAAAAAGGCAGCGCCCGTTGCTCCGTCTACTGTTCTATGGTCGCAAGCTAAGGTTACTTTCATTACGTTACCTGGTACTATTTGATTGTTTTTTACAACAGGAACTTGTTTAATAGCGCCAACAGATAAAATACAAGACTCAGGAGAATTGATGATTGATGTAAATTCATCAATGCCAAACATTCCTAAATTAGAAACCGTAAATGTATTTCCTTCCCAATCGGCAGGTTGTAATTTTTTATCTTTAGCACGTTTACCTAAATCCTTTACTTCAGCAGAAATTTGAGATAATGATTTTTGATCAGCAAAACGAACTACAGGAACTAATAAGCCTTCTTCTACTGCTACTGCTACACCAATATGCACGTGCGAATAATAACGAATTTTATCTCCCATCCAAGATGTATTTACTTTAGGATGTTTACGTAAGGCCACTGCGCAAGCTTTAATCACTAAATCATTGAAAGAAACTTTTGTATCAGGCATTGCATTAATTGCATTTCGAGAAGCGATAGCATTATCCATATCCACTTCAATGGTTAAATAAAAATGCGGTGCGCCGTTTGTACTTTCTAATAATCGTTTAGCAATTACCTTTCGCATTTGCGATGTAGGTTCATCCGTGAAGCCTTCTGTTCCTGGAACAAACGAGCTAACTGTTTTAGAGCTATTACTTGTATTGGTTTGAGTTGTTGGTTTATAATTTTCTATATCTGATTTTGTTACACGACCATGATCGCCAGAACCATTTACTTTCGAAATATCAATTCCTTTTTCTTTGGCTATTGCTTTTGCTAAAGGACTTGCTTTTACTCTTCCATCATTTGATGTAGTGCTTATTTGAGCTTGGATAGCAATAGTTGGAGCTGTAGCTGTTTTTTTAATCTCTTCAGTCCCTTTTGTATCTTGAGTTTTTCCTGCTCCTTGATTCCCTTCAATCGTTTTTAAAATTGCAGCGATATCTTCACCACCTTTTCCTAAAATAGCTAAAACACTATCAACGGGAACACTTTTTCCTTCGGCAATACCAATATGTATCAACACACCATCCTGAAATGATTCAAATTCCATCGTAGCTTTATCAGTTGCAATGTCTGCTAATAATTCGCCACTCTTTACTTTATCGCCCACTTTTTTGTGCCATTTTTCAACAACACCTTCAGTCATTGTATCACTTAATTTTGGCATACGAACAACCTCAACACCAGCAGGTAATGTAGTTACTTGAGTTGAATTATTAGTTGTTTGAGAAACAATCGCCTCTTTAGTCTCTTCAATCTTTTTGGTCTCTGGAGCCCCTTTCAATAAAGCAGAAATATCTTCGCCTTCTTTACCAAGTATAGCAATAAGTCCATCCACAGCAATAGTGCCTTTTTCCGGAACGCCAATATGTAATAACACACCATCCTGAAATGATTCAAATTCCATAGTTGCTTTATCAGTTTCTATATCGGCTAATAACTCGCCGCTTTTAACTTTATCTCCTACTTTTTTGTGCCATTTAGCAATAACGCCATCCGTCATTGTATCACTTAATTTGGGCATTCTAACTATTTCAGCCATGTTGTATAAGCCCCTCTCCAACTCTCCCCGAGGGGGAGAGGGTGCATTAGTTTAATATAGTTTGTAACCCCTCCCCTACGGGGAGGTTAGGGAGGGGTTGTTTTTATTCTAAGATGTAAGGATAATTAGGTTCCGCATAAACATCTTTATATAATTCATCTGGTTCTGGATATGGGCTTTCTTCAGCAAATTGAACTGATTCGTCAACTAACGCTTTTACTCTTGCTTCAGCTGCTTCAATTCCTGCATCATCAATCCATTTATTTGCTACCAATGTATCTAATACTTTTTGAATAGGATCTTGAGTTTGGTATTCTTTTACTTCATCCTTAGTACGGTATGTTTGTGCATCACTCATAGAGTGTCCTTTATAACGATACGTTTTCATTTCTAAAAACGTTGGACCATCACCTCTGCGAGCTCTAGCCACAGCTTCTTCCATGGCTTCATGCACCGCTTCAACGGTTAAGCCATCTACAGGCTTACTTGGCATATCATACGCTAATCCTAATTTCCAAAGATCATGTACGTTACTTGTACGTTCAACAGATGTTCCCATAGCATACATATTATTTTCTACAATAAAAATAACAGGTAATTTCCATGTCATAGCCATGTTAAAGGCTTCGTGCAAAGCACCTTGACGGACAGCGCCGTCTCCCATAGAGCAAACGGTTACATAATCAGTGCCTTGATATTTATCTGCAAAGGCAAGCCCAGCACCCAAAGGAATTTGACCACCAACAATTCCATGACCACCAACAAAATTATGTTCTTTACTGAAAATATGCATACTGCCACCTTTGCCTTTACAGCATCCAGTGATTTTAGCATACATTTCAGCCATAATATATTTTGGATGCATTCCTAAGCCAATACCATGAGCATGGCAACGGTAGGCTGTAATATGTTTGTCTTCTTTTTTTGTAGCACTTACAGTGCCCGCCACAATGGCTTCTTGACCAATATATAAATGACAGAAGCCTTTTATTTTTTGTTGAACATATACTTGTCCGGTTTTTTCTTCGAACTTACGCATCAATAACATTGACTCGTACCATTTTAAATATTGTTCTTTGGTGAACTTCGTTTTTTTATCTGAACTCTTAGCCATAAGTGGTTAAATATTAACGTTACAAAAATAACAGAATTTGATTAATATCAATAAAATAAAGGGGTTTGAATTTTATCAAAACGAGTCAATTCAATTTTTTGAAAAATATTAGTCTTTAGCAGGTAAATACTTGGCATTAAACATCAATGGTAGCAGGTTTTCGATGCTTTCAGAAACATATACTTCACCTGTTTCTCCACACATAATAATACGGATTTTTTGCCCGTAACGATTTTCATATTCAGAAATGGTTTGTCTACAGCCCCCACAGGGTGATAATGGCACGTTTATAATGTTGTTTTTTGATTTACAAGTGACAGCAATGGCTTTTACAGCGACATCTGGATACGTTGCTCCTGCATGATAAATAGCAACGCGTTCAGCACATAATCCGCTAGGGTAAGCTGCATTTTCTTGATTATTACCTACGATGATTTTACCATTTTCTAGCAATACAGCTGCGCCAACATAAAAATGAGAATATGGGGCATAAGCCGATTCTACTGCTTTTTGAGCAGCTTGTAATAATTCTAAATCCTGTTGTTCTAAATCAGATGCAGATTTATAAACTTCAAATTCGGTTGAAATTGTGAATCGTTTGGGTGATAGTTTTGCCATAATTTAAATAGGAAAGATACTAATTTAATTGATTTGTAACTATGCTTTACGACTGGGGTTATCGCTCAAAAAACTTTTCCAACCCGAGTAAGATTTTTTTTCGGAAGTATGTCCTTTACCTTGAAAATAATGACATACAGCAGCTCCCAAAGCATCGGTGGCATCTAAATAGGTGTCGTTATGCTTAAAGTTTAATAAATTTTCGAGCATAGCGGCTACTTGTTCTTTACTGGCATTACCATTACCTGTAATACTCATTTTTATTTTTTTTGGAGAGTATTCTACAAAAGGCATCTGCTTTGATAAGGCGGCAGCAATGGCTACACCTTGCGCTCTTCCAAGCTTTAACATAGACTGCACATTTTTACCAAAAAATGGCGCTTCAATAGCTAATTCATCAGGCTTATATTCCTCAATCAAACCAACAACTTGTTCAAATATTTTTTGTAAGCGCAAGCTGTGATCTTCAAACTTATCCAATTTAATGACACCTAAAGTAATTAAGGATAATTTATTGTTTTGTATATGAACCAAGCCATATCCCATAACAACTGTGCCTGGATCAATGCCTAATATGATTCTGTCGTTAATTGCCATTAATGTGTAAATTTAATTGTTTATTTTTAGTCGGTTTGTTAAAGCAAAAAAAGATATTAGCACTTAGTATAAAATTACTCATTGGAGTCATTAGTTTTTGGATTATTTATAATCGACTGAGTCACATTCCTGAACTTAAAGAACAATGTTTGCAATGGTTAGGAGAGCCTACCATGTATGTTGTATTTGTTGTTGTATTGTTTTTAATGCCGATAAATTGGGGAATTGAAAGTTACAAATGGAAATTAATTACAACTCAAATCGAATCTATTTCATACACTACCTCTGTAAAAGCAGTATTAACAGGGGTTTGTATTGGTAATATTGCGCCAGGCAGAGCAATGGAATTTTTAGCAAAAATATATTATTTCAAGCCTCATAATAGACCAAGCGTGACGATACTGCATTTTATTAATGGGATGTTTCAAATGCTTATCACTTTATCAATGGGACTTATGGCGATAGCATATAAAATTAATGGAAGTAGCCAATCAACGAGTGTGATTTATTTGGCTTTAACAGCGGGTGTTTGCATGGTGTTGTTTTTTTGTTGGGCTATTTTTAATGCATCTTATATACAACGAAAGTTGCAATTTATTAAATGGTTTAAAGATATTGGAAACGC
>JANYGR010000339.1 GCA_025359355.1 Bacteroidota bacterium
TAACCAAAACCTTCAACGAAGGGCCAAGTAAGCGCAATCAGTACCAAACACAGGTACTTCCCATTATTGATTTACAAGCAGGTTATGATGTATTGGATAAACGCTTTGTTTCCGAAACCTTTGGTGGAGCTCACGTTAAATTAAATATCAATAATGATTTCACTTTTGCATTAACGGCGATTGGCGGCAGAGTAAGCTATCCTAATTTTACAGATACCGCTGTTAAAACAACACAACTCATTCCCGGCTTAGGGCGCGCTTATAAAAATGCAGACGGCAGTTATAGTTTTTCTAACCTTACAGGATACTTGTCTTATAGTCCAAACTCAACCTTTAATTTTCAGTTGGGGAAAGACAAACATTTTATTGGTGATGGTTATCGATCTTTATTGCTTTCTGATTTATCAAATAACAATCCTTATTTTGGTATCAATGCACATATTTGGCATATTCAATATAATGTATGGTACTCGTGGATGCAAGATTTTTCACGCTTTGACGGAACTACTAAAAGTTTACAAAATAAATTTGGCACCTTTCATTACTTAACTTATAACGCAACCAAAGAGTTTAGTATTTCGTTCTTTGAAAATGTCGTTTTTCAAGGTAATGATACTAATCGTAACAGAAGTTTTGATGTTAATTATTTAAACCCAATTGTGTTTTATCGCCCACAAGAATATTCTGTAGGTTCTCCCGACAATGAAATGATGGGCTTAAACCTCAGCGTTAAATTGTTTAAGTGTTTAAAAATATATGCACAGGGTGTGGCTGATGAATTTTATTTTAAAGAAATAAAAGCCGGCAACGGTTGGTGGGCCAATAAACAAGGTTGGCAATTTGGGGCTAAATATATTAATGCGTTTAAAATAAAAGGCCTCACCCTACAGGCAGAATATAACGAAGTGCGGCCATACACATACTCTCATGGAAGTGTGCAACAAAACTATTCTAATTACGGGCAACCGCTGGCGCACCCACTAGGAGCCAATTTCAGAGAATATTTAGGTTTTGCCAGCTATAGGGCTAATAGATGGATGTTAAGTTTTCAAGGCATGGCGGCAACTATTGGTAAAGATACAATGGGATCAAACTTAGGGCAAAATATTTTCTTGAGTTACACAACGCGTCCATACGAATATGGACACCATACCACGCAAGGCAACAAAACTCAACTATTACAAAGCGATATTAAGTTTACATACTATGCCATTCCTCAATTAAACTTACGGTTAGAGCTTGGTTATATACAACGCAGCATGAAAGATGATTTGGGTTACGTGTTACAGTCGCCTTATATTTATGTTGGCATCAAAACGAGTATCCATCAGTTTTATAGAGATTATTAGTTTTTTTCTCATTGCCAAAGCTAAAACCGTACTCGCCAACGGTAGTTCCTTAAATACCAAAGATAGTTCCTTAAATGCCAAATGGAGTTATATACGCGCCAAGAAGAATTTTGTACTTGCCAAGAGAGGTTCCGCAGATGCCACATTGAATATCATACTCGCCGAGAGGAATTTTGCTTTTGCCGTCGTTAAAACCGTAGTTGCCAAAATGGGTATTGACAAAGACAGCGGAAGCTTTGAGGTTTCCGCTGTTTGATTGATTTATTTTCTTACTTTAAATTCGATGCCACTGATTTGTTTGTATTGGGGACTTGATGCTTTGAATACACTTTTTACATACATTTTTATTTCTTGGGCTATTTGACATAAGCCATTTGTGGGATTGTAAAGTGATTGGTTACGGCTAACTCTTGCATTGCTTATGGTTGTGTAACTATTGATGACTGTGGTGTTTGTATTTTGCAAGGTAGTTGCTAAGGTATTGAGTGTGGTTACTTGAAGTTCGGTTTCGTTGGGTAGGTATGCTGGTTCGGCGGAAACGATTGTTATTAAATTTACAAAATGCGCGATAAGGTTAGAATAGGATTGCTGTGAACTAGATATGGTGGCGGGTGTAGCAGTGACTGGCGTGGCTGGATCGGTTGGTTGGGATAAACGTACGGCTGTATTTTTATTTTTTTTGGTTTTAGGGCCTTGTATTTTTTGATTGATGGATCGTGCATTTTTGACGGTTTGCGATGATGCCGAGGTTGCGTCGAGTGCATTGACAATTTGTGTGGATAGTACTTTTAAGCCTTGGAATGCTGCCATGCGTTGGTTGACAGCATTATTGAATGCTACGGATGCATTGGTGACGGATAGTAAATTGGCATTGGTGCTTGCTAGTTGAGTATTGAGTTGTGGAATTTGTAAATTGGGGTTACTGGGATTGTACGGTGTACCGTAGCCTGTGCAAAAAGAAATTAGGTTTTGGAAGTTTGCTACATTTTTAGCGTGACCTGTTTCACTGGTTGATACTGTTTTTGTTACCATGATTTCTGATTTTTTAAGATTTATACTGCTAAAATTATAAAATATAGTTTAGAAAACGAAATTATTAGGTTGTTTATTATATGGAATTTAACTTTTTTAGGGTTTGTATCAATTCGTCTTTGGCTTTTAATAAGATTTCGTATTGTGTGATACGAAGGTCTTTTTCGGAAAGGAGTTTTTCAAATAATTCGGTTTGTTTTTCGTTTAAGTAATTATAAGATGGCGCATTATTTAACTGATTCAATCCACCGCTTTGTTGATGATTATTTAAAATTGCATCGGCATTTAATTCTAAAATCTTATTAAAGCTAACACCTAAAACATTTGATATTTTACTAATTAACTCTATTGAAATATTATTGCCTGAGTTTTCTATGTTACTATACGTTTTTTGGCTTATTTCGAGCATATCTGCCATTGATTTTTGAGTATAATTTTTTAACTCACGTAGCTTTTTTATATTTTCTCCAACATTCATACTTTTTTTACTAAAGTAGTATTAATTTTACTAAATTAGAAAGATGAGTAACTGTTTTTTTTATAAACAACCGTTATTATTGTGGAAAAAATAATTAAAATGAAAAAAATATTATTACTTTGTATTACATCTATATTAATAAGTAGTTGCAAAAGAGAAAAAGAAATTATGTTTGTAAAGAGTCAATCCTATAAAGATGCTGAATCTATTGCGACTAAAGTACTTAAAACTCAAGGCACTTGCAGTTGCGACCCAACTTTACCTGCTACGTGGCCAAGCTCTTGCGCACCTCGTAATCTTGCAATTACTGCTTATATGGGTTCTTTATCTTCAGTTACTAAAACAGTTACTTGGTCAAGCTCTTTGGTTACGCCATCTTCAGCTGCGCCTCAATGTAATGGCTCTTATATTTCTGGTACAACAACTCAAATTAAACTTTGCTATATGAATTGCACTACTATTACCGCTGAACTTATTGGAAAGCCTGAATGTTTGCCTTGTTTGGGAGGAGGGCCTATTTGTTTTCAATTAACTCCTGCCACTGTTGGTGGTAAATATGTTTTACAGGGAGGTTATGGTTCTGATGGCGGCGAACTTTTAATAGAATTAGCAATTTCAGCGGATCCTAATATAACCGTAAAATGTACTGCGGGAGGTACTACTTTTGTGGCTTATGGTAATTTTTAATAAAAATAAAATCGGGTTAATTTTATTAACATTTTTGTGTTTAAGTAAAATATATGGACAAGAAAACAAGCAACGTAAGATTGGCTTTACAGTTGGGTTAGCTTATAATACACAGTCTCAAGAAAAAGACCAATTTTTTTCTGTTAGTAATAGTTATTATAATAGATTTTCTCCTTGTTTAGGTTTAGTTTATAGAGATTCTTTAAATAAATGGTTGACATTAAAAGTTGGATTAAATTATGTACAAAGAGGTGTGAGGTATGATTATAAATTTGATATACCTTCTTATTCGCTACATTATGACCAAATATATACGTGTCATTATGTTTCATTCCCTATTAAACTTCAATTTAATATTAAAAAAGTATTTATCGGTTTTGGCGTAGAGGGTAGTATGTTAATAAAAGGACGTTCTAAAGTTACAGTAACGGAAGTAACAACTGGAGGAACTTTTAATGGTGCATTTAATAATTGGTATGGAGAAAAATTTTATCAAATTGCTGATGCAGGTTTCCATTTTAGCTTAGGATACAGACCGCTTAAAAATCTAGAAATAGAATTTAATATGTTTCATGGCTTAATTCCACCACCAAAATTTCATGTGTTTGCTGAACCTGAACAGAAGTATTTATATCAACAAACCTTTACATTAGGCATCAATTATTTTCCTAAGTTTAAAAAGTATTTCCTTAATAGGTCAACAAAAATCCCTCATCTATAAATTATAGATGAGGGATTTTAATTTATATGTTGTTCCACCCTTCGTACCGATAGCTATCGGTACCGCTCAGGGTGACAGTTTGAATTGACTTATTGATTACAATCCCAACAACACTTCTTCTGGTATTTTACCACCAAATAGCATGCGGCTTGGGTTCTCTAACATTTCTTTTACTTTTACTAAGAAGCCAACAGATTCTCTTCCGTCAATAATACGGTGATCATAGCTTAACGCAATGTACATCATCGGACGAATTACTACTTGTCCGTTAACAGCCATTGGGCGGTCAACTACGTTGTGCATCCCTAAAATAGCGCTTTGCGGAGGATTGATAATTGGCGTGCTCATCATAGATCCAAACACACCACCGTTAGTGATTGTGAAAGTTCC
>JANYGR010000347.1 GCA_025359355.1 Bacteroidota bacterium
ATATCTTTAGTGCTAACAATGAAACATCTGTTACCTTCTGTTTCGTAAACGCAGTTATTTTTTAACCCTTTTACTCTTCCTAAACCAGCAGCATCATTAGCAAAACGCGCTTTATGTTGTGGTGTATTCCAAGCATCAATACATGTTTTTTTATTGATGAAAAACAAGTAACCGTCTTCGTCACGTTCAACGCGTCGCTCGTATTCTTTCCAATCAATAATTTCTCCTAAGTACTCAATAACGCGAGTTCCTTTTTTAATAGGTGTTGTGGTAAATAATCCTTTTCCAGAATTAGGTAGTTGTGATGTTTTTACTGTTAATGCCATAGTGCGGTAAAGATAGTATCTACATTGGATAAATAAAAAATTATATCCGTAATATAAATCACTTCAACAACAAATTTATTTTTTAAAAATCCTATATTTGTATATGAACACGTTAGAACAATTTTTTAAAACAGAGTATATTTCTTTATTAAATCAACTGTCGGATAATGAAGTTGGTTTATGGGGTGTATTGAGCCCTCAAGGCATGATAGAACACATGACGGATGCTTTTGGTAATGCACATGGACGAATTCATTTACCCCAACAAACACCAGAAGCCGTTTTGCCTAAAATGCGAGCGTTTGCATTGAGTGATACTCCCTTTAAAGAAAACACGAAAAATGCATTAATGGCTGAGGCGCCAGCACCATTAAGAAATCATTCGATCACAGATGCTATTACTGAATTAGAAAAAGAAATAGCTTTATTCTTTGAGTACTATAAACAGAATTCTGATGCTAAAAAATTAAATCCCTTTTTCGGAGAATTTAATTACCAAGAATGGTTGCACTTACTGCATAAACACGCGATGCATCATTTAAAACAATTCAATTTAGCATAATGCGATATATACTTTTAATAATTTGTTTACTTGGTTTTAAATTGTTTGCACAAACTGGTTGGACATCGGTAGCGAGTTTTGGAACGAACCCCGGAAATTTAAATATGTATTCGTATGCGCCAACTTCATTGCCTACCAATGCACCGTTAGTTGTAGTAATGCATGGTTGCACGCAAACAGCCTCGCAATATGCATCTGAAAGCGGATGGAATATATTAGCTAATCAACATCAGTTTTATACAGTATATCCCGAACAAAATGCTGCCAATAATAGCAGTACCTGTTTCAATTGGTTTAATTATGGAGACCAAAACAGAGGTCAAGGCGAAGCCTTATCTATCAAGCAAATGATAGACTATATGCAAGTACATTATAGCATTGATGCAACTCGAATATATGTAACGGGCTTATCAGCAGGAGCCTGTATGACTAATGTGATGATGGCCTGTTATCCTGAGGTATTATCAAAAGGAGCAGTGATGGCGGGAGCACCTTTTAAGTCAGCAACTTCATCATTAACGGCTAGTAATGCTATGTATGGCTTTGTGACGCATACAGCAATTGTTTGGGGCGATTCTGTTAGACATCAAAATCCTACATTTACAGGGACTTTCCCTAAAGTCGCAATTTTTCAGGGTAGTTCAGATTTAGTAGTGAGTCCGAATAATGTGCCAGAACAGGTAAAGCAATGGACCAACGTGCATGGCGCTGATCAAACAGCGGATTTGATTCAAACAAATTTTAATGGTAATAGCTTAGTTACTAAAAATAGTTATTACAATACGTCCAATCAAACAGTGGTAGAAACCTATACCATTAGCGGAATGGGACATGGTATTTCTGTTGATCCTGGAACCTGCTACCAGCAGGGTGGAACAACAGGTACGTATGCATTTGATGAAAATTTTCACTCATCATTTTGGGCGGCGTACTTTTTCAATATTTTACAAGCGCCTACAGTTATATCGGGTTCTATTAGTGTAACAGCTTCTACAAATGGTGTTGTTTATTCAGTGCCTGCACAAAGTGGATTTACCTATACTTGGACTGTTCCGTCAGGCATGACAATCGTTTCCGGACAAGGAACAAACGCGATAGCGGTTAATGTTGGTACAACGTCAGGAAATATTTCCGTTACAGAAACAGATGCCAGCGCCTGTAAAATAGGACCATTAAATTTGTGGGTAACTGTTAATACTGCTACTAATATTGATAATCAACTGCAAAGCAATAACGTGAAGTTATTTTATAATCAAGACGAGCAAACATTATATGTGCTTGCGAATGATTTAAAATCAATAAAGAATGTGACGCTTTATGCAATTGATGGGCGTATTATTACATCATGGGAAACGATTGATACAAAAGCTTATATAGAGAATATACTTAGCACAGGAATTTATATTGTAGAATATGAAATAAATAAACTTCCAATTAGAAAAAAAATAGTAATTGATTAATATGAACGATAACACAGATAATTTAATTTTTGGCACGCGTGCCGTGATTGAAGCCGTAAATGCAGGGAAAGAAATAGATAAAATTATTATACAAAAAGGATTATCTAATCAATTGTATTCCGAATTACGTAAGGCAATAAAGGACTTGGATATTCCAATTCAAATTGTACCACCCGAAAAAATAAATCGCATCACATCTAAAAACCATCAAGGTGTTTTAGCCTTTATTGCACAGGTAACGTATTACGAGGTAGAAGAGTTATTAGCAACTGTTTTTGAAAAAGGAAAAACGCCTTTAGTAATGATATTAGATAGAGTAACCGATGTTCGAAATTTTGGCGCTATAGCTCGCAGTGCTGATTGTTCGGGCGTAGATTTTATGATTATACCAAGTAGAGGTGCAGCGCAAATTAATGCAGATGCTGTTAAAACCAGTGCTGGCGCATTAAGCCGAATGAAAGTATGCAGGGTAGATAATTTAAAAAACACCATTGATTATTTAAAAGAATATGGTTTGCAAATTGTTTCTTGTCATGAAAAAACAGAGAGCTACTACTTTAATGCTGATTTAACCAAGCCTACAGCGATTATTATGGGTTCTGAAGAAAATGGTATTTCTAATGAATACTTGAAGCGTAGTGATATACAAGTGAAAATCCCTATGGTTGGTAACATTGCTTCTCTTAATGTATCAGTAGCTGCGGGAATCATTTTGTTTGAAGCGGTAAAACAGAGGTTGTAATAAAACACCTGTCAGGTTTTTAAAACCTGACAGGTGTTTATTGAAAAAATGAAAACGATTGAAGAAATACAAGAACGAGAACTTATTAAAGAATGTAAGTTTAAAACAGCTCGCTCTGGCGGTGCTGGAGGACAAAACGTTAATAAGGTAGAAACAAAAGTTGAGTTATGGTTTAATATTTCTGAATCTGAAAAATTAACAGATGCTGAAAAAGAAATATTGTTGCGAAAATTAGCATCGAAATTAGAGAAAGAAAGCATCCTTCATTTACAGGAACAAACGGATAGAACGCAATTAAAAAACAAAGAATTACTCAAGTTAAAATTTTATAAGTTGTTGCTTTCTGGTTTTAAAATTGCAAAACCTCGTAAGCCAACAAAAATAAGCAAAGCTACTAAGGCAAAGCGATTGGATAGTAAAAAGATCAAAGGAGAAATTAAACAATTAAGAAAAAAGATAATTTAGAATATGCCTAAAATATTAATCATAGATGATGAAAAAGCCATTCGCCGAAGCATCCGAGAAATTTTGGAGTTTGAAAAATACAATGTTGATGAAGCAGAAGATGGACAGCAAGGTTTAGAGATGGCTTTAAAAGGAGGCTATGATGTGATTTTAAGTGATATTAAAATGCCAAAATTAGATGGCACCGAATTACTTACTAAATTAATGACTCACGGAACCGACGCTTCATTGATTATGATGAGTGGACATGGAAATATTGAAACCGCTGTAGATGCTGTAAAGAAAGGTGCTTTCGATTATTTAGCAAAACCAATAGATTTAAATCGTTTGTTAATTGCCATTAGAAATGCGTTGGATAAAACATCCTTAGTAACTGAAACTAAAATTCTGAAAAAGAAAATTAATAAAGGTTATGAAATGATTGGCGAATCGAAAGCCTTGGAAACTATTAGAGAAATGATTGATAAGGTTGCTCCAACCGATGCTCGTGTGTTAATTACAGGCAGTAATGGTAGCGGCAAAGAATTAGTTGCGAGAGAAATTCATAACAAAAGCAATCGTGCTAATTTTTCATTAATTGAAGTTAACTGCGCAGCTATTCCAAGTGAATTAATTGAAAGCGAATTGTTTGGTCATGAAAAAGGCGCTTTCACAAGTGCTATTGCTACACGAAAAGGTAAATTTGAATTAGCAGAAGGCGGCACTATTTTTTTAGATGAAATTGGAGATATGTCTCTTTCAGCTCAGGCAAAGGTTTTGAGGGCATTGCAAGAAAATAAAATCACACGTGTAGGTGGCGATAAAGAAATAAAAGTGGACGTACGAATTTTAGCAGCCACAAATAAAGATTTGAAAAAACAAATTGCTAATGGAGAATTTCGTGAAGATTTATTTCATCGCTTAAGCGTGATTCCTATTAACGTTCCATCTTTAAATGATCGAAAAGAAGACATTCCTTTATTGGCAGAACATTTTTTGAAATTGATTTGTGATGATAACGGAATGCCTTTAAAATCAATATCTAAGGATGGTATCAAAGAATTGCAAAAGAAAGATTGGACAGGAAATATTCGTGAATTTAGAAACGTGATTGAACGATTGATTATTTTATGTGGTAAAGAAATTACAGATAAAGACGTGAAACAATTTGCTTAAAAAAAATCAGTATTCGGAAATCAGTTTTTAGAAAAAAATGAAAAAAATAATTATAGCTATTTCATTACTGTTATTTGTAGCTTGCAGCGAAACTAAAACAGTTGAAGGTAAATGCGTAGATTATTTGCCAAATGCTATTGAACAAGCTAATTGGTTTTTGGGAACTTGGGAAAATAATACGAAAGAAGATGGTTTATTCACTGAAAAATGGGAACAAAAAAATGATTCGGTTTATATGGGCGAAAGTTACCTTACCCTTGATAATAAAATCATGTTTTATGAAAGAATTAGTTTAGAAAAAAAGAAAACGGATTGGTATTATAAAGTGAGTGTGAAATCGCAAAATAACGAACAGTCAGTTTCCTTTAAATTAGTATTCCTAACTCCTAATCAACTAGCATTTGAAAATCCTCAACATGATTTTCCTACAAAAATCACGTATACAAAAATTAGAGAAGACTCTATAGTGGCTGAAATATCAGGTAAAATCAAAGGTGTTGAGAAAAAAGAATTATTCCCAATGAAAAAAATCAAATAAATGATAACTAAAACAACTGAAGCAGATTCATATTATAATAACCTCGAAAACATGAGTGTTTCTGAGCTATTGCAGAATATGAATACCGAAGATAAAACAGTACCTCTTGCTGTTGAAAAAGCCATTCCTCAAATAGAAAAATTAGTAACAAGTGTTGTCGAAAAAATGCAACAAGGCGGACGTTTATTTTATTTGGGTGCAGGAACAAGCGGTCGATTAGGAATAGTTGATGCCAGCGAATGCCCGCCAACTTATGGAATAGAGCAGGGGATAGTGGTAGGCTTAATTGCGGGTGGAGACACAGCTATTCGTAAAGCTGTTGAATTTGCTGAAGACGATATCAAGCAAGGTTGGAAAGATTTACAAGAATATCACATCAACTCAAACGATGTGGTTATTGGTATTGCTGCTTCAGGCTCTACGCCTTATGTGATAGGCGCTTTAGAAACTTGTAATAAAAATAATATCACAACAGGTTGTATTGTTTGCAACAATCAATCAGGCGTTGCGGCTGTGTCAAAATTCCCTGTTGAGGTAGTTGTTGGCCCTGAGTTTGTAACTGGCTCTACGCGTATGAAATCAGGCACTGCACAAAAAATAGTATTGAACATGCTTAGTACATCGGTGATGATAAAACTTGGACGTGTTAAAGGAAATAAAATGGTTGACATGCAATTAAGTAATGATAAGCTGGTTGATAGAGGAACGCGTATGATTATGAAGAATACAGGTTTAGAAGATTACGAAGCCGTAAAAGCATTGCTCTTAAAATATGGTAGCGTTCGTAAAGCCACTGATAGTTTGAAAAACAAATGATAGAACAAAAAAATAATCCTTTACATGGCAAAACGTTGCAAGCTATTTTAGAAGAATTGCTCGTGCATTACCGTTGGGACGGTTTGGCATATCATGTTGATATCAATTGTTTCAAAGACAATCCGAGTATCAAATCGAGTTTAACGTTTCTACGAAAAACACCTTGGGCACGTAAGAAGGTAGAAGAATTGTATTTACAATTTGTAGAATCTCATTAATCAGTTTTGCACTTTATAATGTCATCACAACAACGTTTATTCATTTATTATGTGATTATCATTAACGTGATTGCTTATGTTGTTATGTGGTATGATAAATATCAAGCGATTAAAAAACGACAACGCGTTTCCGAAAATAAATTAATGCTT
The DNA here is from genome assembly GCA_025359355.1 of Bacteroidota bacterium. Taxonomy (GTDB): domain Bacteria; phylum Bacteroidota; class Bacteroidia; order B-17B0; family Aurantibacillaceae; genus UBA4416. Next base: position 6,433 of record JANYGR010000347.1, read on the forward strand.
TTGGCTTTATTGTTAGGTTCTATAGGCATTTTCGCAGGCATGAAAGCCCCCATATATCATAAAGCCACTAAACCTTTATTTAAAATTGGTATTCCGATACTCATTGTTTTAAATATAGTAGTTGTATACTTCGTTTTTAGAAAATAAAAAAAAGAGAGATGTAATATCTCTCTTTTTAGTTAAAATAATTAGTTAAAATGACACAAAAATATTAGAGTCTGGAATAGAAAGTTCTTTGACGAGGCTTGCGAAGACTTAAAAAACGGAGTTTACAAATAGTAAATGAGTATTTTAAGTCGAGCGTAACGAACTCAAACGACTTTATAGACGGACTCTAGTTTATCATCTCTACGCTGCGTTTAATAAACTTAGTCAACTCCTCACCCTTTAATAAACCCTGTGATAACAAGGCTAAATCAGCTGCTTGCTTCGCTAATTGAGATTGAACAGTCGCATCTTTTTCTGCTAATATTTTTCCAATCAATGGATGGTTTGCATTTACAACTAAATTATACATGTCGGGCATCGCACCATAAAAGTTCATGCCACCTCCGCCACCCATGGCTTGCATATCTTTCATACGACGCATAAACTCAGGGCGCGTAATCAACATTGGAGAATCTGTTTCGCTTAAACTTTCAAAGGTTACTGTGTATTTTTCTTTCGCTACAACACCTTCTACAATTGGTTTCAAAGCTGTTTGCTCTTCTTCCGTTAATTTACTTGGCTGCGCATCTTCTTTCTTAATTAATTTT
>JANYGR010000375.1 GCA_025359355.1 Bacteroidota bacterium
TTCTTTTTGAACTATCCGGATATTCCGGATAGTTGAATCTTTATTAAGTTCATTTGTTTTATAGATGTTTTGTAAATGTTCGTTAACAGTTCTGACATCAACACCAAACAACTCTGCCATTTTCTTTTGATTTAACCAAAAACTTTCTTCTTGAAAAAAGACTTCCACTCTTACATCTCCTTTAGGGGAAGAGTAAAAGATGATATCATTTGCTTGCGGCGTATGGTCTGTTGACACGTTTGATAATTATTTTATAAGATAAATTTATTAAAGTATTGGGAATTTAACGGCTATAAATTGTAGCATTTAAAATTAGTTTCTAACACTAAAGAGTAGGCAAACCATAACATTGTTACCGAAATTTATAATAGTATCACAGCGCCTTTATATTTAGCATTGTTTTTTGTAGAAGTGTTGGGGATTTCAAGCGGACTCTGCTTTGCGGTGTTGAAGCTGAAAGAGAGGTGGATAAAGAATAAATTAGCTTTATTTTTTTCTAGAAGCTAAAAAGACGGAAATGACTGCGCCAATAGCAAAAGCTAATATTTTCCATAAATTGTCTAGATTACTAAGCCATACGATGTATTTGTTTTGATTATAACCACCTTTTTTTAAAAACTCTTTTGCCGTTATATTAACTTTTATGGTATTAGAATCTCCAATTATTATATGCTTATCGTTGTCAAGTTTTTTTACAAGTAAGGAAAAATCTATAGAGTTAATTTGATATTTGTTTTTGACATCTTCTCCAAGTTCATAAGCAACAAATGCTTCCAAAGAGTTGTGTTTTGGGTTTTTAACAAATCGAAGATTTTCAGATTCCCACTCAATCATTCTTTCTAATATATATTCAAGGGCACATCTTTTATTTTGGTCTATCTCCATAATCAAATCTAAGAAATAATTATTCACGAAACAAGTATTGTATTTATTAGGGCTTTCAACAGAATGGTAAAAGCCTACATCATCTTAAAATCACCCGCTTCCAATAAATCTTCTTCGCTTAACATACTAATATCAATTAAGTCGGATCTGTATTGTGCGCGTATGCCTTTGATCCAGCGTTTCGCTCGTTCTGATAATTGAAAATCATCCGACATTAAACGCCCACGTAATACTAATATACCTAGATCTGCACCTTCGTATATGTAATCATCTTTTTGTGTGATTTGTAAAAAGAAAGCTTCATTATCATCTTTTACTGATTGGCGGTGCGCATCCATTTTTTTAAATACGATGTTGCCGTTTTTTTTCATTTCCCAAATCCCCGATTCAGGAACTTTGGTTGCTAACTCTAATGATTTTTTAGTATGCTTAATAATTAGTTGGCTCCAACTATCCATATTTTCTGCCTTCATCCAACGCTCTACTAATTCATTCACATTAATGGCATAAGGCACATCCATCCACTCTAATAAATGAAATAAAAACATAGGCACATCCATCATCGCAAATTTCGAATGATTGGTTAAAGAGCTAACTCCCGATACACGCGGGTTTAATTCTCCTAAATAAATTTCGTTGGTATCTTTGTCAATTAAAAAATCCAATTCAAAATAACCTTTGTAACCTTCTTTGCGTAATTGGTCTCCAAATTTTTGAGTATATGTTTTTGCTTTTTCTCTAATGTCGGCATTAAAGGCACTACCAAAAATTTCGTTTCCACACCAACCACCCTTGTAAGGTGTTAGTTCCTTAAAGCCTACTAATTCTGTCATTAGAGGAGCTACCAATGTACCATATTGAGTAACGCATCCTTCTATAGCTGTACCATAGCAGTTAATGCGTTTCATTATTTTTACTTCTTTCTCTTTGATAATTTCTTCAGCATACATATTAAATTCTTCTTCGTTCGAAATAAAAAAAGTAGTGTGTCCCGAATCACCAAAGGGTGTTTGCACAACCAAATGTTCTCCTAATTTTTCTGATACTTGACGTAAATGTTTATAATCTGTTACAGGAGACAATACATTGGGAACACAAGCTACGCCTGCCTTTTCGGCAATGCGGTTAGTGTTTACTTTATTATCTAAAAACGTGCGTAATTGAGCAGATGGGAAACAGACATCCAAACCAATAGCTTTAGCTAGCTGTTCTGTTTTTTCATCAAACATTAAAAATAAGGCTTTGCCCATATTGCCATTAACTGCATTTGATTTGATGTAATTAATAACTTCGGGATGTTGTAGTAAATAATTATTGATGTCTTCGATACTGGTGAATTCTTCGTGTGACACTTCTACTTTCGGAGAAAACAAATTAGGATGTTGCCTCTCATAAGAATCAATGTGGCTAATGTATTTGAAATTGTTAACCCATTCGTCCATACCCAATAAATTGAAATTGGTAGCACTGATGAAATAAATTGGCGTCGTATTAGATTTAAAAAACGCTTTGATGTCGGAGATGCTATGTAGTGTTTTCATTATAATTATTTTTTGTTTCCCGCTGATTTCGCAGATGTCGCTGATTTTAAAAACATTGTGTGTTTTTTATTTATTTTTTCTGTGTTTTTCTGTGTTATCTGCGGGACATCTTTGTTATTTTTTTACTTTGACTTTTGTTTCAGGCATTTGAATGGTATGCATGGCACCCATAGCAGAGATGGTATTTTTACGATTGAGTGCTTCTGGTGTAAATACTTTTAATCCGAGTTCTGCCTTGTAACCATGAATTTCTTTGACATCAAGTGCAATCATAAATCGTATGATGTCTTCACTCACCACTTGTCCAGGCACTAAAATAGGGAATCCTGGAGGATAAGGAATAACAAATGATGTAGAAACTAATTCTTTATGATTAGCTAATTCCTTCAAGCAATCTTTTAATAAAACATATTCGCACAATTCTTCTTCATAAGCCAAGAAAAAGGCTTCACGAATATTTCCACCAGGCACACCAGGTGATGCTTGAAAGGAGCGATGAAAGTAACTGAAATCAGGTAACGGTGGAACATCTTTAATTAAAGAGGTAATTTGTTTTTTAGAAATTTCTGCTTCGCGTTTATTTAAGGAGCGATTGCTTTCGTCCAACTCATCTGCAATTTGTAATAAAGCATTAATTAAGAAAGTAACACTGCCTCGCGTTGTTCCAATATTGGTCATAAATAACACCGTGTTGCGTGATGTTTTATTAACTTGAATATTGAAACGATCCATCAAGTAAGAGTTTTTAAAATCATCGCCTGTAATGCCTGCTTTTCCTACAGAGAGCGTTACTTTCGTTGGATCTAACACAAACTCATCTTTTTCCCATGCCTCTTCCATACGATCCCAACCATCATGATCAGTATAGTATTCGCTTGAACCACAAGTACGAAATTCTGCAGGAACAATATCTTTTACCGTTAATACGTGAAAATACTTACTCAACTTTGGATGATCTTGTATTTTAGAACGAAGGATCATTGCCATTTCAATACTTTGTTCTACTAACTCATAACCCTCTAACTCTACTTGTCTGCGGCCTATATCCAAGGATGCTAAAATTTGATAGTTGGCAGACGTGGTTGTATGTGTCATGTATGCTTCCTGAAAATTATCAGCAACACGACGGCTAAATTCTTCGTCCCACACTTGTATCATTGAGCCTTGACGAAAGCATGATAAGGTTTTGTGAGTACTTTGAGTTGCATACACACGAATTTTTACTTTTTCAGGATCAGGTAAAGTAGGAATCTCTCCAGGTTTTAAATTAGCAATGTGTTTTTTGTAAGTTGCTTTATACTCTTCACTTCTGTATTTATGAAATAGTTTTTGCGCCACATACATTCCCGTGCGTTGCTTGTAAGTATAGGTAAAGCTGGCAAAGGCAAACCATGCTTCGTCCCATAAAAAAACCATGTCGGGTTTAATAGCCAAGACTTCTTCCATTACTTTTTCAACATTGTACACTAAGCCATCAAAGGTACAGTTGGTTAGCAACAACATTTTCACTTTATCTAAGCGACCTGCTTTACTTAATGCAATCAACCGTTCTTTAATAATGCGTAATGGAACAGCGCCATACATCGAATATTCCTGAATGGGAAAAGAATCTAAGTAAGCTGGGAAAGCCCCTGCTAATACTAATCCGTAATGATGTGATTTGTGACAATCCCTATCAACCAACACTACATCTCCTGGTTTGATAAGCGCTTGTTGTACAATTTTATTGGCTGTAGAAGTTCCGTTGGTAACATAAAAAGTATGTTCAGCACCGAAAGCTTTAGCTGCTTTTTCTTGTGCTTTTTTTAATGGACCTTTAGGTTGCAACAAAGAGTCTAATCCGCCATTAGTAGCAGATGTTTCCGCTAAAAACACATTACGTCCATAAAAATCACCGAAGTCAGAAATCCAACGCGATTTAAAAACAGAGTTACCTCTTGATATTGGCATCGCATGAAAAATACTTGTTGGCTTTTTGCTATACTCCGTTAAGGCATTATAAAAAGGTGCTTCGAAGCGTTCGTTAACACCACTGATAATAGTTAAATGTAATTCTTGCACATCTTCCATCCGATAAAAAATACGACGAAATGCTTTTAAGGTAGAATCCTCTAAATGAGTTAAGGCTGTATCAGTAATGTAGTATAAATCTAACTCTGGTCGGAACTGATGAATATATTTTCCTAATAAAGGACCAATTTCGGCGTCACTAATTGTGGTGATGTCAATTTTTAAAACCGTTTGAATGAAAGGTCTAATTTGTTCTGTGATATTGCTAGAAGCCAGTAAAGGCGCATATCTAATACAAGCTGCTTGTATGTTGTAATTAAAAAACAAACATATTAAGGCGTCTTGAAAAGAATGTTGTACAACAATATCATAAGTTAAGTTGTCGTTAGGATTAATAAGCTCTTTAAATTTATGTTTAAGATTCGCTTCTTCAGTTAAAGACAGATTTTCTACATAAAGCACTTCAAAGTAATTTTTTTTAACATGTTCGGTCGAATTAGAAGAACCTTCTTTACCATAACCATTTGAGAATTTTTCTTCTAAAATTTCGGGATGAGTTCTATAATTATCACTAACTAAAATCGAAACAATTTCCGTTATTTGATTGCTAACGGCTTTGAATTCGCGCTTTTCGAAAGATGTTATTAATTTTCGAACTAACGGAGCTCCCGGAAAAGAAAAATACTGCTCGATACTTAACAGATTTTGAAGCACAACGTTTAATTCTTTTAGTCGTTCGTCAAATACTTCGTTTTGTTGTATACGAGTTACGTGATTACTTTTTTCCTTAAGCTCATTCCACAAATCAATTCTCAATTGATTGATGTTATAATGTTTTGAGTTCATAGTAACAATTTGAAAATGTGTATTCTTTAATGATTTATTTTTTTATCTGAAGTTATCTGCGCCCTAGTATTTTTGTTTCCCGCTGATTTCGCAGATAACGCTGATTTTGATTTATTGAGACTCATTGCAATGCGTCTGTACTGATTTATTCTGCGTTTATCTGCGTAATCAGCGGGCTATTATTTTTGTTTTTTGCATAGTATTATTATTTTCAAATTAATTTAATGCTTTGAATGCAATGCTAATCTGTTTCCTTCCGAGTCGATAAATAGGGCGAAATAACCAGCAGTTTCGCTTAAAAATGTTTTTTCCAAAACCACTCTGCCACCAGCTTCGTTTATTTTGGCTAATACATCGTTTAAATCATCACCACCATTTAAATACACGAGTGGACCAACTTCGCTAGGCACACAGCCATTACCGGTGACAATAGCGCCACTGATACCATTTTCTGCTGGAAAAAATCCCATCGCAAAACCATTTAATTCTACAGTTGTAATTTCTATACCATAGATGTAATTAAAAAAAGCAACAGAACGGTAATGATTATAAGCAGGGATTTCGAACCATGTCACAAAATTTTTAAATACAGATTGTTGTTTTAATTTTTGAAGGTTGGCTTCTTTAATCCTACTTTTTAAATTGACAGTTGATCCCATAACGATGATTTTTTTGTGAGCAATTGAGAGACACATTGTATAGTTTGTTCCCAAATACTGATACGTAAATATCCTTTTTTTAGTTGATACGTAAGAATAATTTGAGCCACACATTTCCCTGATTCACCTCAATTCTTTATTTTGAAAGGCTTTGAGGTTAAACTCACCGATTTATATTAGTAATTTTAGACTATTGTTATTTATAGAACATAAAAAAACGTGAAGCCCTTATTTGAAATAATTAAAACTAATTACTGGCTTCAATGTATATTGAACAGTTATAGTTTAATGTTTTTTTCATTAGACAATGTATTTGCAGCAATCATTATTTTGGTTACTTTTTTTTCTCCACCAATTGGCTTGTGTGGCTTATTAGCAGTAGTGTTAATCAACGCATCTGCTTATGTGGTGGGCTTTAACAGAGATGATATACAAAAAGGAATTTTTGGATTCAATGCTTTGTTTTTAGGATTATCTATGGGATATGAATTTTCATTTAATGGAACGTTTGTGGTGTTATTTATATCATCCATTTTTATGTTGTTATTAATTACTGTGTGGTTGAAAGGCTTGTTTGATAAATATCAGTTACCTTTTTTATCTTTTCCATTTATTATAACCTATTGGATTGTGTCTTTATCTTCGTCAAACCTCACAAACATTCATTTAGATGAAACCCATATTTACACATTGAATGAAATGGCAAAATACCAATCGTCTTCTTGGTATCAATTTATTCACAGCTTAGATGAGATTACTCTTTTTCCGTTAGCACTTAGTTTCTTTAAAACATTGGCTGGTACATTTTTTCAAACAAGTGTGTTGGGTGGGATTCTAATTGCTATTGGGTTGTTGTATTTTTCGAGAATAGCATTTTCATTGAGTATTATAGGGTTTTATTTGGCCTATTTTTTCTATTCTTTATTTGGCGCAGATGTAAGCGATTTGAATTATAATTTATTGGGTTCAAATTTCATTTTCATTTCGATAGCTATTGGTTGTTTTTTTGTAATACCAAATATTTATAGTTACATCACCGTTATTATATTAATTCCAATTTTGCTATTTGTGCTGTTATCATTAGGAAAAATAGTATCTGTTTTTCAATTAAAAGCATATACACTTTCGTTTAGTGTATTATGTACAGCATTTCTGTTTTCGTTAAATCAACGATGGCTACATCATTATTTGCATCTTATTACTATACAATATTTTTCGGCCGAAAAAACAATTTATAAATATTTGAATTCTTTGCAGAGATTTAAAAACGAACACCTTTACAAAATTGCTCTACCATTTTCTGGTGAGTGGAATGTAAGCCAAGGATATAACGGCAAAATCACGCATTTAGGAGATTGGAGCAAGGCTTTAGATTTTGTTATTGTTGATTCTAAATCCAATACTTACCGTGAACCCACAAGTGCAAGAGAAGGTTTTTCGAGAGAAAATTTTTATTGTTACAATAAAGAAATATATGCGCCTTACGATGGTTATGTTTACGACATCATCAATACCGTTGAAGAAAACGATGTGGGTGAAGTAGATACAGAACGAAACTGGGGCAATACTATTATTATAAATCACTTGAATGGTTTGTTTTCACAGATTAGTCATATTAAAAAAGATTCGTTTGGTGTTTTTATCGGACAATACATTTCTAAAGGAACGTATTTGGCAACCTGCGGAAACTCTGGGCGTTCACCAGAGCCACACATTCATTTTCAATTACAAACGGTTCCAACAATTGGCGCACAAACATTGGAGTATCCTATTTCTTATTTCATTGAAAGAAATGGAATAGAAAAAACTTTAAAAATTTCTGAAGTTCCAGCAGAAGGCGCATTTATTAGTAATGTTCAAGTAAATGAATTATTAATTGTTGGTTTTTCTTTTTTACCTGGACAAAAAATTTCTTTTCAAAATGAAAGTACAAAAGCCATAATCAATTGGGAAGTGTTTACTGATGCATATAACAGAACATACATTTATTGTGCAGAAAGTAATTCTTATGCCTATTTTGTAAACGATGGTGTAATGCTTTATTTCACGGACTTTGAAGGAGATAGGAGTTCATTATTATTTAATTTTTATTTAGCCTCTTATAGGCAATTGCTTGGATATTATGAACACATTTCGGTAAAAGATAATGTCCCTTTAATTCACTTCAATAATCCATTCATTCAATTTTTTCAAGATTTTGTAGCACCTTTTTATGTATTTACAAAAGCTAATTACACATCCACCTTTAGTTATGCGGATAATGTATATGCACCTCAAAAAGCCATAATCAATGCTGAAGTGACAGCAAAATTTATAAATCATACCTTCAAAAAAATAAATTTTAAACTCGAATTAAAAGATAATAAAATACAACGTTTTATTATTCATCACAAACATAAAACAGAAATATACACTATTGTATCATAATCATTAAAACAAACTCGTATGAAATTTTTAAAAATAACCATCGCTGCTTTATTAACTTACGCCACATTTAGTGTGAATGCACAAACGAACAATGTATTATCAAATGCATTTAAACAATCGTATGATTACGAAGCTACAAGAAATTATGAAGCTGCTATAAATGCTGTTAATTCAGTATACAGCGAAACTTCTTATGAAATCAATATAAGGCTTGGATGGTTAAATTATTTGTCAGGAAAACATAAAGAATCAATAGCTTATTATCAAAAAGCCATTGAAATAATGCCTGCTGCTACTGAACCAAAATGGGGAATTATATACCCATACACTAAATTAGAAAATTGGACAGAAGTTGAGAAGAGCTATACAGCCGTTTTAAGAATAGACTCGAAAAACGCTACAGCGAATTATAACTTAGGGCTAATTTATTATTATCGTAAAGATTATATTTCTGCGAAAAGGTATTTTGATATTTCTTTAAATCTTTTCCCATTTAATTACAACAATTTATTGATGAGTGCATGGACTAATTATTTTTTAGGAAATAAAAACGAAGCTACTGTTTTATTTAATAAAACCTTGTTGTGTAGCCCAAATGATAAATCAGTACTAGAAGGCTTAAGTCTAATAAAATAAATATGAAACTCAATATTCAATATTTCTTTATCATTGCGTTTGTATTGATTGCAAATAAAGGCTTTACACAAGACACGTTAACGTCGGTAAACGTAGAGCAAAAAAGTTATCAATTATACCTTGATAAAAATTGGTCGGAACTTATTAAGATGGGGAACAAAGCCGTTCACGAGGGGTATGATTATTTTTATTTACAACTGCGTATAGGCATTGCCTATTATGAGAAAAAAAATTACAATTTAGCAGAAGCCCATTTTAGAAAAGCGTTGGCATTTAAT
>JANYGR010000376.1 GCA_025359355.1 Bacteroidota bacterium
GATAAAATACAAATGAATCAGGTAACATATCATTCCATAATTTATCTGGCGGTAAAATAGCGCGTTGAATGCGTTGGGCATATTTTATACTATCAGTAATATCTTTGTGCTGTTCTTCTACAATTAAGCTTTTTTCTTCAATAATTTTATTTTTTTCAGCCAATGCTTTATTAGCTTTATTTTTTTGTCGTAGTCCTCTAAAAATAAAAAAAGCTAAAATAAGAAGTAATAGAATCCCTGCTAACGCAAAATAAATTTGTAAGGATTTATTTTTCAATCGCTCTCCTAAAATAATATTTTGTTCTTCTTTTTTCTCATTTTGATACTTAGCTTCTGTTTCTGAAAGATTTTTTGAATATAAAATCGCGTTAAGAGAATCGTTAATATTCACATAAATGTCCTTATACTGTATAGCTGACTGATAATCTCTTAATGAATCGTAGAGCAATGCTAAATTATAAGCTCCATCAGCTTTGTCTCTAGCATTTTTAACAGTAAAATAGACTTCAATCAAATAAGGCTTAGCTTCTTTAAATTTGCGAAGTTCTAATAAAGCAACCCCTATGTTATTTTTCAAAGTGATTTCATTATTTTTAGCAACATCGCTAGCTAGTGCTTCTTGGTAGTAATACAGGGCCTTTTCTACATTTAATAAAGAATAATAAACGTTACCTATTCCCGTTAATATACCAACACGATTAATATTATTAGCTTGAGAAGAAATTTTCAAAGCCCTCTCAAAGTACTCTATCGCTATATCATAATAACCTTTAGCGGTATTGACAGTTCCTAGTTTAAAATAACAATCTATTATGCCTTTCGAATTCTCAATTTGCATATAAATTTTTAACGCTTTATTATAATACGATGTTGCTTTTTCAATATCATTAATTTCATAAAATAACTCACCATTATTATAATAAGCGTCCGCAATTTTTAATGGATCCTCTAATTTTTCTGCCAACTCAATCAATTCTTTATATACATCAAATGCAGCTTCAGGTTTTTCATGAGATTTCAAATACCTAAATTTACTAGATAAGACTTCATATAATCCGTTTAAATTATTTGTTTTCTTAAACCCTTTAATGGCAATATCCTGATAAAACCTAACCGAATCTAATCTTTTAAGATTCATATTATCAAATACGACTCGCAAAGCAGACTGAGCAATTAAATCATCATTGTCTTCTTTACATGCTAATTGATATGCTAACTGAGAGAAGATTACAGAAATCTCTTTTCCTGAAAAAGTTTCACTTGCATTTAAAAGTATATTTATTTTTTTTGAAACATTATTTTCTTTAGTTATCAAAAATTGGACACTATCTAATTGCGCAAATACACAATTAGAATTAAAAAGAAATAAGACAATCGTTAGTCTTAAAAAGAAATATGTAATGTATTTATATATCATAAAAAAAAGAGGTTATTGTTTTTCAAATAACCTCTTTAAGTCTTTGTAATTATTAAGCTAGTTTTAAACTAGTAGGTAAGTATTTACCATCTACATTAACAATAGCATATCTCACTTTCACACCTTTAACGATGCCTAGTTCTTTGGAATAATCTTGTTGGAAACTTAATTTAGCCCCTGTACGATCAATAAGAACACCATTACCTAAATCATCGATAGAATCAATTGTTCCTTTTTCAACTGGATCTAATGATACTGCTTTTAATTTTCCAGCTGAATCAGTAATCATTTCAAATTGAACAACATCATTCACATCAATTCCTAATTGAACGCCGTACTGTTGATCAAATTCATAATCAACTTTATCAACTGTAGATGTAACGGTACCTGTTACTCTGTAAGTCTTAGGGTCTGGTTTAGCAACTTTAATTTTTCCTCTTACTGACATATAATTATTTTAAATTGGTTATGTTCAAATTAAGGCAAAATAAATCAATTATCAAATTTTTAACATATTAATTTTTTATTAAAAAAAAGACAACCAATTATGGTTGTCTTTTTTGTTTTTGTATATTAAGTAATATTATTTTACTTGATCTACTACTGCTTTAAAAGCTTCAGGATGATTCATTGCTAAATCAGCTAATACTTTACGATTTAAGTTAATGTTCTTAGCATTTACTTTACCGATAAACTCGCTGTAGCTCATTCCGTATTGACGAACACCTGCATTGATACGTTGTATCCATAATGAACGCATTGTACGCTTTTTGTTTTTACGATCGCGGTAAGCGTAAGTTAAACCTTTTTCTAAAGTATTTTTGGCTATAGTCCAAACATTACCTCTAGCACCCCAATAACCTTTTGTTAAAGCAAGGATTTTTTTTCTGCGAGCTCTACTCGCTACGTGATTGACTGAACGTGGCATTTCTTTTTAATTTTTTGATGTTACGTGGCTAATTTTTAGCGCTTTTAAAACGTAGTTTCTGGTTAATTGAATAACCTTTGCACTCGGGTTAATTTAAAAATTACATTGCTAAAAGGAACTTGATGTTATTCAAATCACGCTTGTGTACTAAGCCTGATTTAGTTAACGCTCTTTTTCCTTTTGTTGTTTTCTTGGTCAAGATGTGACTTTTGAAAGCATGTTTTCTTTTAATTTTGCCGGTCCCAGTAACAGAGAATCTCTTCTTTGCACTAGAGTTTGTTTTCATTTTTGGCATCTGTTGTTGTTTTTATATTAATTGTTAGTACTCTCTCTTTTAATTAATTTATTTTGACACCTTTTTTGGAGCCAAAACCATTAACATTTTCTTACCTTCTAATACAGGTAATTGCTCTGCTTTACCCCACTCTTCTAATTCAGAAGCAAAACGTAATAATAAAATAGTTCCTTGTTCTTTAAAAACAATTTCTCGTCCTCTAAAAAACACAAACGCTTTTACTTTACTTCCCTCTTGCAAAAATTTCATTGCATGATTTTTCTTAAATAAATAATCATGTTCATCAGTATGTGGTCCAAAACGAATATCTTTTACAACAACCTTTGAAGCCTTTGCTTTTACTTCTTTTGCTTTCTTTTTTAATTCGTATAAATATTTACCATAATCAACGACCTTACAAACAGGAGGGTCAACATTTGGAGCAATCTCCACCAAATCAACACCTAATTCTTCAGCCATTTTAATCGCTTCTTCAATCGGGTAAACACCTGGTTCAATATCATCACCAACCACACGAACTTGTGGTGTGTTACGTATGTTTTTATTTATACGATGTTGTTCTTCACGAACTCCCGGTCGTTTAAATCCTTCTCTTAATCCACGAGGACGTTTGAAAGGTACAGGCGTAGCAGGTGCAGTACCTGGCTTAATTGGGCCTGTATTTTTATTATTGTTGTTTATTGGCTTTTTAAAAACGCTAATTTTGACCTCCGCTTTTAGTTGTTAATATTATTTTTGTTTTGTTTTAAAATCATTGTCAATGGTAGATTGTACAAGTTTAGCAAAGCCTTCAATAGTCATTGTTCCTATATCTCCTTTACCATGTTCTCGCACTGCTACTGTTCCATCTGCCTCTTCTTTCTCTCCAACTACTAACATAAACGGTATTTTGTTTACTTCGTTATCACGAATTTTCTTCCCAATTTTTTCGTTTCTATCATCAACAAGACCGCGAATATCGGAAATATTTAATAATTCTGAAACTTTTTTTGCATAATCATTGTATTTTTCACTAATTGGCAAAATGGCAAATTGATCTGGCGTTAACCATAATGGAAAATTACCACCACAATGTTCAATTAAAACTGCGATAAATCGCTCTAAAGAGCCAAATGGCGCGCGATGTATCATTACAGGACGATGTTTTAAATTATCAGAACCAGTGTATTCTAATTCAAAACGCTCTGGCAAGTTATAATCCACCTGTATAGTTCCTAATTGCCATTTACGACCGATAGCGTCTTTTACCATGAAATCTAATTTTGGTCCATAAAAGGCAGCTTCACCAGTTTCAACCACTGTTTTCAAGCCTTTTTCGGCAGCCGAATCAATAATAGCTTGCTCCGCTAATGCCCAGTTTTCATCAGAGCCAATGTATTTTGTTTTATTTTCAGGATCTCTTAACGAAACTTGAGCCGTATAATCTTGAAAGCCTAAGGCATTAAACACATACAACACCAAATCAATTACTTTTAAAAACTCTTCTTTTACCTGATCGGGTCGTACAAATAAATGCGCATCATCTTGGGTAAAGCCGCGAACGCGAGTTAAACCGTGTAGTTCGCCTTTTTGTTCGTAACGATAAACGGTTCCAAACTCTGCGTAACGGACAGGTAAATCTTTATATGATTTTGGAGATGCTTTATATATTTCGCAGTGATGTGGGCAATTCATTGGTTTCAAGAAAAACTCTTCGCCTTCATGTGGCGTTTTTATTGGTTGAAATGAATCGGCACCATATTTTTCGTAATGACCTGAACACACATATAAATCTTTAAGCGCTATATGAGGCGTTGCTACTGGTAAATAGCCTGCTTTTAATTGTGCTTTTTGTAAAAACTGAATTAAGCGCTCGCGTAACATCGCGCCTTTAGGCAACCATAAAGGTAAACCCATACCTACTTTCTCTGAGAACGTAAATAATTCCATTTCTTTTCCAAGCTTACGGTGATCGCGTTTTTTAGCTTCTTCTAATAAAACTAAATACTCCTTTAACTCTTTATCTTTTGGAAATGTAATTCCGTAAATACGAGTCAACATTTTATTTTTCTCATCACCTTTCCAATAAGCACCAGCTATACTTAAAACTTTAGCAGCTTTAATAAATCCAGTATTTGGAATGTGTGGTCCACGACATAAATCCGTGAAATTACCTTGAGTATATAATGAGATGTTTCCATCTTCTAAACGCTCTAATAAATCTAATTTATAAGAATCACCTTTATCTGTAAAATATTTAATAGCATCAGCTTTACTAATATCTGTACGCTTGTATTCGTTATTTTGACGAGCTAATTCAAGCATTTTCGCTTCAATTTTTTCGAAATCAGCTGGAGATAAAGTTTGTCCATTTAAATCCACATCATAGTAAAATCCATTTTCTAATGGCGGACCAACCCAAAATTTAACCTCTGGATATAATGCTTCTAATGCCTCTGCTAATAAATGCGCAGATGAATGCCAAAGGGTATTTTTTCCTTCATCATCATTCCAGGTTAGTAAACTTAATTTCGAATCTTGAGTAATAGCTTTATTGGCATCTACTACTTCGTTATTAACTTTGGCTGCTAATACATTGCGGGCAAGACCTTCGCTAATGCTTAATGCCACTTGCATGGATGTAGTTCCTTTTTCGTATTCACGAGCCGAACCATCGGGTAAAGTAATTTTTATCATAAGGTTTTTCCCACTCACAACGTGGGTTTTAATTTAGGGGAACAAAGATAATAGAATTTAAGGAATGATGAAGAATTGCAGTAAAATTTATGTGTGGCTATTTTCTACAAATTATTGATTAATAACTCTCCTACCCTCTTATCAATAATAAATGTAAAATCATTTTCAGATAAGGTTGGTATTTCTATCCAGCGCATAGACTGGGCTCCTTCTTCTAACTTTTCAAAATCAAAGGGTTTATTGGATATTTTAAAATTAAAATCTTTCTTTGATTTTACGATATAATAAATACTAATAAGTTGATTTGCCCTACTAAACGCTGAATTTACAAAGAAATCCGTAGTATAAAAATGAGATTCGATTTCAACATCTAAATCAAGCTCTTCTTTAAATTCGCGTTTTAAACAATCATGGGTTCCTTCACCAAATTCTAAGCCCCCTCCCGGTAACTTGGTAATTTTCATTCCCTTGATATATTCATCGGACACCAAGAGTTTATTTTCGTGAATCAAAATACCATATACCCTCACATTTAAACTCTTCATGCTACGAAATTACGGTTTAAAAAGATAGTGAAATAGTATCTTATCTAATTTACTAAACAAGTAATAGTTAGTAAACCGTCAAGTATTAAAACTTAGGGCAACTAACTAAAACACGTTTACTTTTTTTGTTTTTATGAAATTTCTCAAAAATAACAGATATTTCATGGGCGCCTAACGAATTAGCAATGCTCAATTTAGAAATGGTTATATCATAACTATACCCTACTCGAAGATTATATTGATGGATATCAAACCCTATCAAAATCGCTACACTCTCTGCACTCGAATAAGTTGGTGCATATTTTTTAAACGGTAAACCTCTATACCATATTCCAACATTTAATGGTAAATGATAATAATATAATCCAATATCTAATTGATCATTTTTTAACTCATGACGATAATTAAATGCTGGAGAAATATACCTCTTTAGCTGTTTGCTTTTTTCTTCTAAAATAAATCGGTATCCACCATGTAAACTTATTGTCACTGGTAATGGCACTTTATCGCCAGTTAAACTACTATTGGGTTGGGTTAAATGTTTAGCGCTTAATCCTAACCAATATTGAGTGGAATTTAAAAGTGCCCCTGCACCAAAATCCATAAAATTTAACGCTTGATAATTATTTGCTTCTATTGATGTATTTGAACCTGAGACGATTTGATCATTAAAACGTAATTTATCAAAATCTATGCGCTTCATATTATAGGATAGATTAGCACCAAATCTCATTTCAGCAAATTTCCCTATTTTAAAATGATATGCATAATTTAATCCAAATTGTGTGTGTGTTAAGCCAGCTGTTCCCGATCGATCTTGCATAACGGTAATTCCTAAACCGCTGTTTAAATTTGACATATTGTAATCGTAACTGGCCATGTAAGTTGTATATGTTTTATTTACACCTGGCCACTGATTACGATAATTTGCCACAAAACGATGTTCGTAGGTAACTCCTGTATAAGCAGGGTTTAAATACATCGGTGCTGCATAAAACTGTGTAAATTGAGGGTCTTGAGCCTTTAATGAATTAAGGAAAAATATGAAAAACACAAATACAAACATCCACATTTTATAAATGTAGCTATTGTTTGTTTTTAGTTTTAAAGCAAAGCACCAAGTACTTTGTAAGTCGTACTTGTAAATCATTTCTTTTTAGTCAAACTTAATATTAATTCTGTATCGTTTTGTTCATTTACCAAAGGCTCTATATCTACTATCATTGTTTGATATCCATCTTCTTCAACAATTGCCTTATAAGCTTTAACCGGATTCATGATTAATAAAAATTTGCCTGTTCTAGAACTAGCATTAAATATCCCGGTTACTTGCTTGCTTTCAATATCAATTAGCGTGATTTTAGCCTTACTTACTTCGTTGCCAATCATCACTTTACCATGCTTTACTTTTAAATCATTATCTCCAAAACGAGTATCGATCACGTAAATATCAGAGCCACCGTACGTTTGTTCCTTTACAGATGAATAGTACCCTCGTGTCCCATTCGTATTTAACACAAAAAATATATCATTATTAACGCTATTAATTGGGAAACCTAAATTTTCCGAAGATGTATATTGATTTGTTTCTGTATTTAAAACCGACCTAAATACATCATATTCCCCCATAGTATTATGTCCTTTGGAACTAAAATATAAAGTCACACCATCAGGGTGTAAA
>JANYGR010000390.1 GCA_025359355.1 Bacteroidota bacterium
ATGAATTCCATTTTAGGATTTTCGGATTTATTACAAAAAACCAACTTAGATAAAACACAAACAGAATACTTGATGGCTGTGAAGACCAGTGGATCTAACCTTTTAAACATCATTAATGATATTTTAGATTTTTCTAAAATAGAAGCAGGTCAATTAAATATCGAAAAAATTTCTTTTAATATTCTAGAAGTATTAGAATCATTAAAGGTTATGTTTATCTCGAAAGCCATAGAAAAACAAATTGCATTTAATGTTCATATAGATAAAACAACTCCTCATTTTGTATTTGGTGATCCTACTCGTTTGGCACAAATATTAATTAACTTAATTAATAATGCTATAAAATTTACGCAACAAGGTGAAGTAACCTTAAGTTGCGAAATTAAAACGATTGAGCATGACGTTGCCCAATTTATATTTAAGATAAAAGACACTGGCATTGGAATTTCTGCTGATAAGTTGGATAGCGTGTTTGAGCGCTTCAATCAAGGAAATACAGAAACTACTCGGAAATATGGAGGGAATGGTTTAGGCTTGGCTATTGTTAAACAACTTGTTGAAATTCAACATGGAGATATTAGTTTAAAAAGTAAAGAGGGGGTTGGTTCTGAGTTTACAGTAAAAATTAGTTATCCTATTTCTTATGAAGATAAAAATGCAACCATTGAAAAAACAAACACTCCATTAAAAATTAGTTCTGCTAAACCACTTGATGTTTTATTAGTAGAAGATCATAAACTAAATCAAAAACTGGCATCCACGTATCTTATTAATTTTGGATTACAGGTTGATTTAGCCAAGGATGGCTTAGAGGCAATAGAAAAATTAAAAAATAAACATTATGATATCATATTAATGGACATACAAATGCCATTGCTTGATGGATATCATGCAACTATAAAAATACGTGAAGAACTCAAAAACTTTGTCCCTATTATTGCTATGACAGCGAATATTATGCCTCACGAAAAAGAAAAATGTTTAAGTTATGGTATGAACGATTATTTATCCAAACCTTTCAAAGAAGTTGATTTATATAACATGTTAATATCACACTTAGGAAATAAGGTTAATACAAACACCGTGAAACCTCCTTTAAACATGGGTGATTTGGCAACTACTAAGGCACGATATAAAATCATTAACACAAATCATTTAAACTCTTTGTCAAGAGGCAATACATCATTCATTAAAGAGATTGTTACTATTTTTTTAGAACAAAATCCTATTGAAATTATGGAACTAGAAAAAGCTATTGAATTTAAAGATTATGATGCTATTCGTTCCATTGCGCATAAAATGAAAACATCTGTGGGATTTATAGGATTAGAGCAATTGTTGGAACCTTTGAATCAAATAGAAACATTGGCAATAGAAAACAGTAATATCATGGGTATACAACCATTATTTGAATACATAAAAACAACCTGCGAAGAGGCCGTTTGTGAATTAACTTCATTAATCGAAGAAACTAAATAGTTGAATCAACTATTTAGTATTTATGGTGTAATTTTAAGTCCACCTACAATAACATTGTAACGGTAATTAAATTCTTGAACACCTTCATACTTGTTTTCTAATTGATATAATCCATATATAGAAAGGTGTTTATTTAATATCACATTTACCAAAGCAGAATATCTTGATGTTGTTAAGTCTCCAGAATTATTTACCAAATATCCATTGTCTTCCAAAATATTCTTTTTTGAATTAGAAAAATAACTTAATTTAATAGCAATCCATTTTGCAGGTTGAGTGTAAATAAAGGGCGTTATAGCTGTATTAAGGGATGAATAAGCGTCTTCTGTATGAAAATAGCCGGTACAACCGAAAACCAATCTACTATTGCCTAACAATGAATAAGCGAGAGAACCATAATGAATATATTGAGTTGCATTATTCATATTAGAAACAGTTGTTCCTATTCCTAAGTTAAATTTTCGAATGTTTTTTTGAATAAAAAGTGATCCTACAAAATAGTTAGACAAAGAACTATTTGTTGTTTGTAAAGGCGGTGGCTTTGGTGGTCCCATTTTGGGTGGTGGAACTTTAGCGTCCATTGTTGTTTTAAGGTTAATCCATTGAAGTGAAGGTGAAATAAGCCAAGCCTTTTTCGTTGGAATAGTTACTTTTAAATAATACTGAAATTGCCTTACTTGATTTACAAATGTTTGCTGATTAAAATATGTAAGCGCATGAAATACTGATAATTTATTTTTTGTGTAATGATTTAATCCAAGCTGAAAATAAATTGGCGAATTAAAATAATTTGAATTAGTTTTTTTATTCTTATCGTAATAAGCAACACTATCAGTTACTTTAGTCCCT
>JANYGR010000411.1 GCA_025359355.1 Bacteroidota bacterium
TTCATCATCAATTAAATCATTTATCACTATTGATAAGTCTTTACTATTAATCGTTGATAAAGCATCTATGATTGCTTCAAACTTCAGCGAACCCTTACTTAACAAAGTTAATACTTGAGGTTTAATTGTATTATGTATTGCTTGTTGTTGCTTATGTTTCTCAATACATACATCGCAATAATTACAATCTTTAAATTCCGTTTCATTAAAATAGGAAAGTAAAATGCGATTTCTGCACGTATTTTTTTCTGTAGCATAATGAATCACACTATCAATTCGCGCTAACGCTTTTTGTTTAAGGATAGGGTAATTCACTAAACGAATGTCTTCAAACTTAAGATTGATGCGATTTTGCAAGAATATTAATTTAGGCAAGGTTGTTTGAGGAATAAATGAAATAACACCTTGTGCATTCAAATATTCTAATTGATTTTGTAATTCGTATTCAGAAATTTTAGCTCGAAAAGCTAAATCTTTTTCTTTAATATGAGTGTATTGTTCGAACAAACCACCATAACTACGCAATAATACTTTTATTAACGGTTCGTGTTTTTGATGTTTCAATTGAAAATTATATAAATCTTCTTTACCCATCTTCATCATTACTTTGGATGGCTCGTAACCCGCATCTAGTAAGGAAAAATAACCTTCTTTTTCTAAACACTTAATGGAATTATAAATCATCACTGGCTTCAAATTATAATTCCGAGCAACATCATCCACATTAAACGTAATGGATAAACCTTCTCCGCTTTCTACAGGTATTTGGTAAAAATTAAAAATGGCTTGATAGGTTTGTTTGATTTGCTCAATAGTGGGCGTTTTTTGTTCATACTGTTCTTTCAACGAATGTATATCATGTGCATTACATAATAAAATAGCATAAGCCGGTTTCTCATCACGACCTGCTCTACCTGCTTCTTGGAAGTATGCTTCTAAACTCTCCGGTAAATCTAAATGGACTACAAAACGCACATCGGGTTTATCGATGCCCATTCCAAAAGCATTAGTAGCTACAATAATTTGTTGTTTGTTATCTATCCAATTTTGTTGAATCACAGCTCTATCATTTGCCTTGATACCAGCGTGATAAAACGAAGCACTCATTTTTTGCTGATTCAACCATTGACTAATCTCTTCTGTTTTTTTTCGATTACGAACGTATATAATTCCAGTGCCACCTATATTTTTAATAATTTTAATTAAACGTTCGTATTTATTTTCTTCGTTCTGAACCACGTAACGAATATTTTTTCGTTCAAACGATTGCCTAAATACCTGTGGCTTTTTAAATTCTAATTTCTCTTGAATATCAGCAACCACTTCTTTTGTAGCGCTTGCCGTAACAGCAATCATACTCACGTTTGGAAAGTACTGACGAAGCTCAGCAATTTTCAAATAACTTGGCCTGAAATCATAGCCCCACTGAGAGATGCAATGCGCTTCATCTATGGCGATTAAACCAATTGGCAAATAAGATAACTTTTGTCGGAAATTTTCATTTTCAATTCGTTCGGGAGAAAGATATAAAAATTGCACATGACCATACGCCGCATTATTTAACGCAATATCAATTTCTTTGGCATTCATGACCGAGGTAATCGCAACCGCAGAAATTCCTTTATTTTTCAAATTTTGCACTTGATCGTTCATCAAAGCAATCAACGGAGAAATTACTAAACACGTGCCGCCTATTGCTAACCCTGGTATTTGGAAGCATATTGATTTTCCGCCGCCAGTGGGAAGTAAGGCTAAAGTATCTTTATTATCAAGAACAGATAAAATAATATCTTCTTGCAAAGCACGAAAAGAGTTATGACCCCAGTGCTTCTTTAATAAAAAATAAATATCTTCTTTTGATTGCAACTGCTAGTAGTTTCGATGATTCTAAAATACTCATTATTTTACTATCGTCGTAAAATTTATAATGCAGTTAAAATTATCGAGCATAAAATTTACTAAAACTATCGTGTCTGATAAAAGAAGTGGTATCTTTCGGTTTAAATAAACCCTATTGATTATTAACCATGTCATTAAAAAAAACACTTACAATACCCATTTTTCTGAGTATTACTATCATCTTTAATTCATGTTTATTGTTTCGTCCAAGCGCCAATAAACTTACAAAAAGAGCCCTATTAGCTCATAAACAATATGATGCCATCATCGTGCCCGGAGTTCCTTTTATAGCCCCACATTGGGATATGACAATGACTATGAGAGTAGTTTGGGCCGTACATTTATACAAACGCGGATTAACCAAAAAAATAATTATGAGTGGAAGTGCTGTTTATTCGCCATACGTAGAAGCGGAAATAATGAAATTGTATGCCATAAAATTTGGAGTTCCTGCAGAAGATATTATTATAGAAGATAAAGCACAACACACCACCGAAAATATTTGGTACGGATATAAATTAGCTAAATCCTTAGGTTATGAAAACATAGCCTTAGCGACGGATCCTTTTCAAACTCGAATGACCTATAGATTTGGCAAAAAAAGATTAAAGCCCTTGAAATTTTTACCGGTTATATTTGACACATTAAAAACATTACCTCAAGAAACTCCTGAGATTGATTATCATCCATACGAGCTTGCAAATTTTAAATCAATCGTTGAAACACAAAGTAAATGGTATAGGTTACGAGGAACAATGGGAAAACACATTGATTTCAAAAAATAAAAAAAGCCTTCGATACATCGAAGGCTTTTTAGAAATAAGAATTTATGGAAACCTATACTTATTTTACAATCACTAACTTTTTAGTTGTTGTGCCGTTTACTGTATTAATTCTTACAACATAATTACCATTTGAAACATCTGCTAAATTTAATTTGATTTTAGCTGCAGTTTCGTTTTTACTTGATAATACAACGTTTCCGAATACATCTATTACTTCAATACTAGATAATTCTTGAGCATTTTTATTTTCGATATAAACGATGCCATCATTATTTGGTACTGGGTATACATTGAAATTAGAATTTAAATCAAAGTTTAAAGTAGCTATACCAGTTGCTACACTAACAGAACCATTAATATTAACATTATCTATACTAAAATTTCCACCAGTACCTTCACTGTTCCAACCATAAAATCTAAAACTAATAGGTGAAGTTAAATTAGAGAAATTTGCTCCACTTAAGGTAATAGTACTTCCCACTAGATCTGCACTTGTTGACGTTGCATCAAAATTCCAAAAGAAAACATTCGTACTTACAACCGATAAATTAGTACTTGTACCTACTGATGCTGGTAAATTTACAGAATAACTATCTGCGCTTGAACGTACTGCATAATTTCTAATACCAGTTCCAGAACGACGTACTCCAAATGTAATAGAAGAAATGGTAACACTATAACTAGATGTAGGTGTTAAAGTAACATTATAATATTCATTAATGTTGATAGAACCAGTCATGTTTGCATAAACATCGAGCCCTGTAGTTCCACCTGCTGGCCAATTATCAAAAACAAAACGCCCAGCCGCCCCAGGATTCGTAGAAGCACTAGTGCCTGTACCTACCGCAGAGAAAGACCCAAAAGTCACGCCAGTGGCAATAGTAACTGGTGTAGGGTCTGTAAATCCAGTTGTTGCAGTGCCAGTAGCAACTGAAGAAAATGTATAAACACCAGTGAAAGATTGTGCATTCGCTGTAATTGCTGACGCAATTAATGTAATAGAAAGTAATTTTTTTATCATAATTTTAGTTTTTATATTTAAGTGCAATTATACAGAAAAAATCCCATTTTCGTAATATGAAAACGTTAAAAATCATTATTGTATTGTTATGTTTATCTCATCTATCTTTTTCTCAAAAAGAAGAAGGATTGGTAAAATGGCTTACTATTAAAGAGGCACAAGAGCTTAATAAAAAGCAACCTAAACCTTTGTTAATTGACATATATACTGATTGGTGTGGCTGGTGCAAGCACATGATGAAAACAACGTATTCAAATCCTAATATTGCTAATTATATTAATACGTTTTTTTATCCCGTAAAATTTGATGCCGAAACCAAAGACACCATTGAATATAACGGGGTTATTTATAAACCAACCTCTAAAGCCCCTAAAACACCTCATGAATTAGCCATCAAATTTTTAGGAACAAGCTTAAGTTATCCGTCAACCATGTTTGTGACTAATAACTTTGAATATAATTTATTAACTCAGGGCTTTTTAGAAGACAAAAAAATTGAGCCTCTATTAATTTATACCGTTGAAAATATTTTTAAATCAACGGCTTATGATGATTTTTCTAAACAATTTGAACATACTTTTTATGATACTATATTTTCAAAAGGCAACATAAAATTTAATACCATAGAGGAAATAGAAAAACTGCAAAAGAAAAAACCAAAAAAAATACTCGTAGCTATTTCTGCTGGATTTTGCAATTCATGCAAAGTTCAAAACGCCACTACACTAAAGGATTCAGCTATTGCAGCGTATATCAACAAAAATTATTACATCGTAAATTTTAATGCCGAAAGCAACGATACGATTATTTTTAAAGGAGAAAAGTGTTTTAAACAACTAGTGAATGGCTATCCTTTGCATACTTTTGCGATGAAAGCGAGTAATAATAAATTACAATTTCCAACTATTGCAGTACTTGACGAAAAAGAAAATACCTTAGATGCCCTCAATGTGTTTTTAACTCCAAAAGCCCTAATGCCTATTTTACACTACTTTGCAGAAGATAAATTTAAAGTTAGCAGTTGGCAAGATTACATTAAAACTTATACTGAATCTTCCTCAAAAAAATAAGTGTTAACGCATATTACATTAACACTTATTTTAGAAATTATTTGTTGAAATTAAAACTCGAATTTATATCCTATACCTTTTATGGTTTTGATGAAATCGTCGCCTAATTTTTCGCGAAGTTTTCGAATATGAACATCAATCGTTCTGTCGCCTACAACTACTTCATCTCCCCACACTTGTTCTAAAATAAACTCACGTGTAAATACTTTGCCTGGTTTGCTCGCTAATAAAGACAATAACTTAAATTCTTTTTTAGGCAATACAACTTCCTGATCAAGCTTATATACCATGTGTTTTTCTTTATCAATGCGAATACCACCTAAATCTATTTGTGATGTTTGTTGTTGTTCCGGTGCGTATCTTCGCAATAATGCTTTGATACGACTAACAAATACTCTTGGTTTAATAGGCTTATTAATATAATCATCTGCACCAACTTCAAATCCTGCTATCTGAGAATAATCTTCGTTACGTGCACTTAAAAAAGCGACCATCACTTCTTTCAATGATTTTATTTCTCTAATTTCTCGACAGGTTTCAATACCATCCATTTCAGGCATCATCACGTCGAGTACTATCAAGTGTGGAATCTCTTTTTTAGCCAACGAAATCGCATCTTTACCATTTAAGGCGGTAAAAACTTGATAACCTTCTTTTTTTAAATTATAACTTAAAAAATCAAGGATGTCTTGTTCGTCATCAACAAGTAATATTTTGTATAAACTGTTATCTGTACTCATAGGTTATAGTATCACTACAAAATTAGTATTTATGGTCAACGCCAACGTTAAGTAAATATTAATAAATCAAATTTATTTTTCAGTAAACTTAACGTTAAGGTAATATATACTTACAAACTTTCAAAGGCAATTCCAAAGGCTTTTATCGTTTTATCAATATCTTCTTGCGTATGCGCTTCGCTCATAAAACCAACCTCATACCCTGAAGGTCCGCTATAAATGCCATTATCGAGTAATGAATGATACAACACTTTAAAATGTTTCATACTATCGGCATCAATATCTTCGGCGCAACTAATAGATTTTTTATCTGTAAACGCTAACCAGAAAATTGAACCAACTGAAAATATTTGAAAGTTATGCTTGGTGTTTTTTGATAAGCCTGCAATTAATGTTTTGGTTTTGGTTTCTAAATCTTGATAAAAATTTGGCTTCAAACATTCCGTTAATTGAGCAATACCAGCTGTCATCGCAACTGGATTTCCACTTAATGTTCCTGCTTGATATACATTTCCTTCTGGAGAAATAGAACTCATAATTGTTTTGCTAGCGCCATAAGCTCCCACAGGAAAACCACCTCCAATTATTTTTCCATAAGTAATAATATCAGGCTTAATACCGTAATAGCCCGCAGCACCAGTAAAACCAACTCTAAAGCCGCTAATCACTTCATCAAATAATAATAGAGAATTATTTTTTGTACAAATATCTCTTAAGAATTGTAAGAACTCTTTGCTTTGTAATAGCAACCCATTATTAGCTGGAATAGGTTCAATAATAATACAGGCTATCTCGTTATGAAACTGAGTAAACGCTTGTTCAACTGCTTCTTTATTATTAAGAGGAACAACAATGGTTTCCTTCACGAAACTTTCAGGAACTCCCGCTGATGAGGTGTTACCAAAGGTTACCAAGCCTGAACCTGCTTTTACTAATAACGAATCTGAATGTCCATGATAACAACCTTCAAATTTTAATATTTTGTTTCTACCTGTAAAACCGCGTGCTAAGCGAATAGCGCTCATAACTGCTTCTGTTCCGCTACTAACGAATCGTATTTTTTCGATGTAAGGATTGTTTGACAAAATCAATTCCGCTAATTCATTTTCTAAACGTGTGGGTGCGCCAAACGATGTACCATTACGCATCGTTTTATCAACAGCATTAAGCACTTTATCATTTGCATGTCCTAAAATTAAAGGTCCCCAACTTGCACAATAATCAATATACTCGTTTCCATCAGCATCCCAAATATGCGAGCCTTTCCCTTTTTCAATAAATACGGGTGTTCCGCCAACACTTCTAAATGCACGTACTGGAGAGTTTACACCACCTGGAAAAAAAGCTTTTGCTTTTTCAAATAACTTAACGGATTCTTGATTTTTCATAGTAAAAAAATTTGAGTGCAAAGATAGTTGTTTGCATACTAAATACAGTATTTTTGTTGGAATGATTGTCAAATTACATAAACCCAACATGCCTGTTAATGGCCACGTCAATTTACCTGGCTCAAAAAGTTTGAGTAATCGGGTATTGATGATACAAGCATTGTCGGGATTATCATTTACGATTTCTAATTTATCAAACGCTGATGATACGAGGCATTTACAAGCGGCTTTAAATCATATCAAAGAAGGGACTTCCCAAACAATTGATATAGAACACGCCGGTACTGATATGCGTTTTTTAACTTCATTTCTTTCAATGAAAAATGGAACATGGCATTTAACAGGGTCTGAACGCATGCAGCAACGACCGATCGCAGATTTAGTGGATGTATTAAAACAACTCGGCGCTTCTATCTCTTATGAAAATAAAGAAGGTTATCCACCATTACTTATAAAAGGAAGTTCTATCAAAGGAGGTTCAGCAATTATTAATGGTAATGTTAGTAGTCAGTATATTTCTTCTTTGTTGCTTGTAGCACCTTATTTTACGGTTGGTTTAGAGCTAACCCTTCAGCGTAACCTTGTGTCCTTGCCTTATATTATGATGACGATAGAAGTGATGAAAGAATTTGGCGCAGATGTCAATTGGAAAGGAAATACAATTACCGTTAAGCCAATCCCATACTCCTACAATCAACCCAACTATGTGATAGAAAGCGATTGGAGCGCCTCGTCTTATTTTTATAGCATGGTGGCTTTATCAAACATCCATACAAAATTAACGCTAAGTAATTTATTTAAAAAAAGTTTACAAGCGGATGCCGCGTGTGCTACTATTTATAAGCAGTTTGGCGTAGAGTCTGTTTTTGAAAATAACGAACTTACTATTATTAAAAAACAACATGCCATCTCTGAATTTAATTTTGATTTTATAGATTGCCCAGACATAGCGCAAACATTAGTCGTAAGCTGTATTGGATTAACTATTCCTTTTCACTTTACAGGATTACAAACTTTGAAAGTGAAAGAAACAGATAGAATTATTGCCCTACAACGCGAGGCGTATAAATTCGGAGTTGAATTAAACGTATCTGATGATTCTATCACGTGTCATTTACCATCAACTATCAAACAAGAGACTACTGAAGCGATAGCCACCTATTCCGATCATCGCATGGCAATGGCCTTTGCGCCACTTTGTTTAATTTACAATACACTATTAATTAATGATGCCGATGTAGTTTCTAAATCTTACCCAAGTTTTTGGAATGATTTAAAATCAATTGGCATCGACATTGAAACATTATAAACATGACGTTTACCACACTCATTAGTACAATTGGCGTATCACTTATTTTACTAGCATTTTTATTAACTACTTTTAAATTAGTATCTACCGATCATAAAGGGTACTTATTATTAAATATCGTAGGAGGCGCTTTTGCTTGCTACGGCAGTGTATTATTAGATTCCTTACCCTTTATTATTTTAGAAGGCACATGGAGTATAGTTGCTATTATAGGGCTTTTAAAAAGCTATAAAAAAACGATTTCCTAAGTAGTTTTTACACACATTTGCTTTGTGATAATTATTAGCTTTTTTAACTTCTTTGGCGGATTCAAACTATAATTTTCCGTTATATTTGTTTGATATACCTAGACAATAACAAATATAAAAATTATGAATATTATTATACCAATGGCGGGCAAAGGTAAACGTATGCGTCCGCACACCCTTACTGTTCCTAAGCCCCTAATTAACGTAGCTGGAAAACCAATAGTACAAAAATTAGTAGAAGATATCACCAAAGTTTGTGGCGAAAAAGTTGAAGAAATTGCCTTTATTATTGGTTCTGATTTTGGAAAAGAAGTTGAAGAAAATTTGATTAAAATAGCCGAATCACAAGGTGCTAAGGGCACCATTTGTTATCAGGAAAAAGCGTTAGGTACAGCTCATGCTATTATGTGCGCTAAGAATTCTATCAAAGGAAAAACGGTTGTAGCCTTTGCGGATACCTTATTCAAGGCTGATTTCGTTATGGATACCAATCAAGAAGGTGTTATTTGGGTTCAAGGCATCGAAGATCCTAGTCAGTTTGGAGTGGTGAAATTAAACGATGATGGCGTTATTACAGATTTCGTAGAAAAACCAACCACTTTTGTAAGTAACCTTGCCATTATTGGTATTTACTATTTTAAAGATGGCGAAAATTTAAAAAAAGAGTTACAATATTTATTAGACAACAACATTACCGAAAAAGGAGAATTTCAATTAACCAATGCCTTAGAAAACATGAAACAAAAAGGCATTGCATTCACTCCTGGAAAAGTAACAGAATGGTTAGATTGTGGCAACAAAGATGCGACCGTATATACTAATCAACGCGTGTTAGAATTTGATAAAGGCACTCCTCGATTAAAAGGAAAAAATATTGTTACCGAAAACTCTGTTATTATTGAGCCTTGTTATATTGGTGATAATGTCATATTAAAAAATACCATTATTGGCCCTCATGCTTCCATTGGTACTAATTGCAAGCTTACAGACACTGTTATAAAAAATAGTATTGTTCAATCAAATACTAAACTTAGTCAAACCATTATTGTTAATAGTATGATTGGAGAAGGCGCTGAAATAAAAGGCAAAGCGTTGGACGTTAGTATGAGTGATTATACAACCATTTTATTTTAATTAATAAAAAAATAAAGGTAGTTCGTTTGAATTTAAAAAAATACATATTCGTCATCATATTACTAGACATAGTTTTATTTAATGAGTCGTGTAAATCAACCAAACAAACTACTACTTCTAAAAGCCCTGATAAATCAATTAAAACAAAAGGATTAACAGAGCAAGAACAAATTAAATTTGCCTTTTATTATGTAGATGGTTGCAAGGAGCGCATGAAAGGCAACATGGAAACTGCCGAGAGTTTATTTAAAGAATGCTTAAAAATTGACGCAGCCTCAGCTCCTGCAAAATATGAGTTAGGAAATATTTATCGTTTTAATGGTCTCTATGAAATTGCTTTAAAATATGCCAAAGAGTGTGCCAATGTTGATTTAAAAAATGAATGGTATCAATTATTATATATTGAATGTTTGCACAATAGTGGTCAATATGCCCAAGCGGCCGACATTTACAGTCGTTTAATAAAAACATTTCCAAACCGTCCAGAGTATTATGAAGGGCTTGCCGCTGAAAGCATGTATGGCGGTAACTACGAGAAGTCGTATAAAACTTATGATGAATTAGAAAAAAAATTCGGTCAAAATGATGCGTTTACTCTCAATAAAATTAAACTCTTAAAACAGCTTAAAAAAAATTCGGAAGCTGAAGCCGAGTTTAAAAAATTAATCAAATCAAATCCTTCCGAAGCTCGGTATTATACCTACTTAGCAGAATTTTACCAAGAAAACAACCAACCAACTAAAGCAATGGATACCTATCAGGAGATATTAAAAATAGATCCTAAAAATCCAATGGTGCATTTAGCTTTGGCCGATTACTATAAAGCAACTAATGATAAAGAAAAATTTTATCAAGAAATAAAAATAGCATTTGAAAACCCTGAATTAGATACTGACACTAAACTAAAAATTTTAAGTTCATATTATCAACTATCAGAAGAGAATGATTCGTATAAGCAACAGGCAATGGAATTACTAAACATCATGCTTAAGCTTCATCCAACTTCATCAGATGCACACGGCATCAATGGTGATTTTTTATACCGTGATAAAAAAATTAAAGAAGCGAGAGATGAATATGCTTATGCAGTGAAATTAGATAAAGGTAAATTTTCGAGCTGGACTCAATTAATGTATCTTGAATCTGAACTAAGCGCTTTCGATTCTCTTGAAATTCATAGCTTTGAAGCGATTGAGCTATTTCCTAACCAATCAACGCCTTACTATTTTAATGGTGTTGCCAACATACAATTAAAAAAATACGATAAAGCCATTCAATCGTTAAGT
>JANYGR010000427.1 GCA_025359355.1 Bacteroidota bacterium
CTAGTGGAGAGGCTTTCGCGTTGACAACCCAATTGATAAAAAAATCTGACGGCACAAAATTTGGAAAATCAGAAGGAGGAAATATTTGGTTAGATAGAGAAAAAACTTCGCCGTATAAATTTTACCAGTTTTGGTTAAACGTGAGCGACGAAGATTCTAAAACCTACATCCGTATTTTTAGTTTGATGAATCAGCAAGAAATCGAATCGCTGGAAACCCTTCATAATACTGCTCCTCACGAACGTCATTTACAAAAAGCCTTAGCAAAAGAAATTACCATTAGAGTTCATAGCGAAGCCGATTATTTACAAGCAATAGAAACTGCTGAATTTTTATTCAAATCAAAAGCAGAAGATGTTGCCAATTTAAACGCAGCTGCTTTCGAAAAATTATTAGGTGGCATCGATACCTTTGAAATTACAAAAGCAGCCATTGAAAATGGATTATTATTAGTAGATGCTTTAGTGGAACAAACCACTATTTTCCCTAGTAAAACCGAGGCTCGCAAGATGATACAAGGAAATGCTTTGGCGATAAATAAAACAAAAGTATCAGATGTTACTGCAAATTTAACGTTGTCAAATTTTATAGCAGATAAATATTTATTAATCAGTAAAGGAAAAAAAGAAAATTATTTAGTGAAGATAATATAAGAGACTGAAAAGACTATTTGACTAAAGAGACAAATTGATTTTAAAGAATAATATACTCTGTGTTCTCTGTGCCTCTGCGGTGAAACTAACAGTAGCACTCAATAATTAAAACTCTGAGCCTCTGTGGTGAAATAAAAATAATAAACATGATAAAAGATATAACGTTTCCTGAAGTTGAAGACATTGCTGTTGCTATCGTGCAGGACATTGAAGGTTTGGATGAATATGATGTGTATTTAATTAATTTGAAATCCGTAGACATTAAAAATGTAATGATCGTATCTACAGGTTATGGTTTAGTGAACGATCAACAAATTAAAACAAGTACGCTCCGTCATTTTTTTGATGAAGTTAAACAACACGATTTTATAAAAATAGAGCCAATTCAAAAAGAAGTATTTGGTTTAAGCAATGAGTTTTGGCTGAGCTTTTCACTCAATAACCAACTTTACGATAAGCAATTTATTTTTTTACCAGAAACCGTTGTAGAGTCCAATTTTGTAACGATTCCTGTGGTTGGTAAAAAAGGTGTTTTGATTAAGTAGTTTTTAAATGCGTGTTGTCACTTTGAACGGAGTCGAGAAGCAATTAAATTTTAAAATAAGACATGATTGACCCAACAAAAACAGATGGTAGCGAATGCCCAGTAAATGAAGAAACGCGTGAATGGTTGGACGAGTGCTTTGTGTGGTTTATAAAAACGTTTGGTTTAGAGAAGATTGAAAATATAAAAGTTTTGGCCCCCTCTCCTTTAGATTTTCCAGTTAAGTACGATGGGCAAAATAAATCGGCCATAGATACTATGAGGATTGTAGCTAATCAAATGGAAATCAATCCTGATGATATTTTACTAGATATTTATACCGAAGGGCAAACAGAGCTTGATTCAGGCGGGGTTTTTGAAAATAGAATTTTTTTGCAAAACGTTGAAGGTGAAAAATATTCAGGCGGACTTTATTTCGGAAAGCAAGAGGATAATAAATATCATATTGCTCTTGAGAAAGAGAAATTAAACGACCCAATTGCTATTGTTGCCACACTGGCTCATGAATTAGCGCATGTTAAATTATTAGGAGAAAAAAGAATAGAAGAAAACAATGAGGATTTAACGGATTTACTAACCATTATTTTTGGACTTGGTATTTTTAACGCCAATGTTTCTTTTCAAACTAAAAGTGGTTTTGGATCATGGGGATGGAGTAAATCCGGTTATTTATCTCAAATGGAATGGGGATATAGCCTTGCATTATTTGCGCATATTAGAGGAGAAGAAAATCCGAGTTGGATACAATTTCTTTCTCCAAATATTAAATCTGATTTTGAAAAAAGTATAGGTTTTATTCATAATAACCCTATAAAAAGTATCAACAGTATTATAGAAAAAAAAGGGATGGGCTCACTAGAAAGCAAAGTAAATCAAATGTTATTTAAAACATTTATATACAAATGTAAAGAAGGCGTTTTATCTATAGAACAAGAATATCAATATCCTAACGTTGGTGAAAAAGTAAGTTTAAACAATCTACCAGCGCCAACAGGCACCTATAAAACGGGTTGGTTTAGTAAAATAAATGTTATTGATGGCAGGGTTGCTTAATAAATGAAACTCAAATTATCTAAGCCTCATCCTCAAATTTATAAGAATACTTACGCCATTTGTCAATTACTTGTTGCATATCAGCTGGTAATTCGCTGTTAAAAAAGATAGGTTCTTTTGTAATAGGATGTGTAATACCCAGTGTTTTGGCATGAAGCGCTTGACGAGGCAAAATATCAAAACAATTTTCGATAAACTGTTTGTACTTATTACTCGGTAAGCCTTTTAATATTCTATCTCCGCCATACTCGTTATCATTAAATAACGGATGACCTAAATGCCGCATGTGTATGCGTATTTGATGTGTACGTCCTGTTTCTAATTTGCATTCAACAACAGTGACATATCCAAAACGTTCCAGTACTTTGTAGTGTGTAATGGCATGTTTACCGTGTTCGCTGTCAGGAAAGCAAGCCATCACTTTTCTGTTTTTTAAATCACGCGCTACATTACAAGTAATTGTTCCCGAATCTTCTTTCACATCGCCCCATACAATAGCAATATATTTTCGATCTAGGTTTCTATCAAAAAAATCTTTTGCTAAGCGCGTCATTGCTAATTCTGTTTTAGCAACAATAATAATTCCCGATGTGTTTTTATCAATGCGGTGCACCAATCCTGGTCTATCAATCGATAAGTTTTCGGTAAGTTGTGTTTTAGAAGTTGGTAAATTTTTAAAACGATAGGCCAACGCATTTACCAAAGTGCCCGTGTAATGCCCGTAAGCAGGATGAACTACCATACCCGACTCTTTATTTACCACGCAAATATAATCATCTTCAAAAACCACATTAATGGGAATATCTTCTGCTAACACTTCCACATCACGCGGAGGTGTCGTCATTAAAATAGAAATCTCATCAAGTGGTTTTATTTTATAACTTGATTTTACTGGCTTTCCGTTTACTAAAATACACTCAGCATCACAAGCCTGTTGTAATTTTGTGCGAGTCGCGTTTTGTACACGGATCATTAAAAACTTATCAATACGCATCATCACCTGACCTTTCTCAACCTTTATGTTGTGATGTTCAAATAATTCTTTTTCTTCTTCGTTTCCATCAACTTCTTCTATATCGTCTGTCATAATGTATTTGTGTTTTTAAATAACCAGTTTGCAAATTTATGTATAATTAATTTTGCAGAAGAGTTATATCTAGAAATCGACTAATAATAGTCTGTTTACCTCGAAATAATTAATTTCTGAGGAATAGTGTTTTTACTCAAACCATTCAAATACACAAAATACACGCCGTCTGGTAAAGTACTAATATCAATGGGTTCGGCGTTATTAAAGGGTTTACTCAAAACAGATTGTCCCAAGGTCGAATAAATATTCAATGTCATCGCGTCTAAACTTAATTCGGAAGTGTGTATAGTTAACGTATTTTGTGCAGGGTTAGGATATAAGCTAAAACCAAAATGCTGTTGATGATATTCTGCAAGTCCAATAGGAGTAGGAGGCACATAACAGCCCATTACTGGATTAATCATAATAGAGCCTGGAATGGAAGACTGTGTCCAGCCAGAACCAATATCATAAAATAAGGCATCATGATGATTCGTGTTTTTATCAAACCCAATATTTAAAAGCTGATTGGTAGTTTGCTGTATTCCAAAATAATACGTACCCGCATTCATTGGCAAACAAGTTGTGAGTTTGAATGTAGGCATCATATCATACTTACCTTGTAAATAAAAAGGTTTCACCGCACTATCTCTGTATATAACACTTCCCGGAATTCCGCCACCATCGCTCCAAACCATTAATCTGAAAGTTGAGTTAATGATTAACCCACCTTGTGTGATTGGATCAAAATAAATATTAATGCCTCGCAATGTATCGTAGTTGTTAAGAGTATAGCGCACACCCATTTTTGCGCCGTAGGTATTGTTGTAATAACCTACTTCTGCTGTTCCATCATCATAAGCGTAGTAGTTCGGAAATTTTTGATATTGAATTACTGTGTCATTTGCCTTGTTAAAATCAGAACTCGAAGTTTTAATGTAATGTTTTATTTTTAAAATAGAATCGACGTTCGGCGCTAAGGTGTATGTGCCTAGTGATACATTAGCTTGAGCAATACCCGTTTGATAACCTGAGTTTTGAAAAGGCTGAATGTTATCTACGGCCGAATAATTATGCTGTAACACATTGAGATGATCGTATATATCATAGTAGTATGTGATATTAGAGGTGTTTTTATAATTGTTACGCAATACATTATAAAATGACGATCCTAACTCCGAACTCACATATTGTGAATACGGTATTTTAGAATAATTTTTTAGTATAGGCGTAGGCATATAAGCAAAGGCCACATCTTGCGAAACGGTATCAACATTCGTTCTTCCTTTGTTAAGATAAACATAATCAATATGCCAATGATCTAAACTACCACTAGTAGTGGCTCTGTTCCTGAATCTAAATTGAAAGATGCTATCGAAGTATGCAGTATCATTAATAGGTAAAATGACTATTCTAAAGTTAGTATCAGAAGCTGTTGGGTGATATCCGTTCTTGTGCCAAACTTCCTTCCATACCTTTTGATTAGGTTTAAAAAAATCTACGCATAAGGAGTCGTTAGGCTCAGGCCAATCGCCATTCCCCATAGCTTGATAATAAAAACTTAAATAAATACTATCAGCAAAATTATATGAATGAGCACCTAATTTTTCTAAATTAATAGGGTGAGATGTAAGTGTATCGGCGGGCGCCGATGTAGAAACAGGTGCCGTTAACCAGTAAGGATACCCTTTTTTGTTTAAGCCGTCAAAGGTAGCAACACCAAGGCTTTTAGGCGCAGTGCCAAATCCTACATTCACATATACACTTGAATCTTTCCAATGCTTTGCAGTTGGGTAAGGCGATTGATATGCATAAGAAAAATCATCAAAAAAAGGTAAAGTATCTAAAGCCACAACAGATGCTGTTTTAGCCGCATTCATGTTTTTACTTGTAATGACAGGCAAAGATAGATTAGCGCTTAAGGGCACTAAATGTTCTTGCGCATTAACATTATGTGTTAAAATAATGCTGAGCATTAATAGGCTGATTCTGAAAAATATGGTTTTAAGATTTTTATTCATTTATTTTATTTACTCTGGGCCTGCAGGAAGGCTGTCCGAAGAATTATTGATATAATCATTTTCTTTTTTGCCAACTAACAAATCTATTTTACTTCCTTTTTTAATAAGCTCTCCGGCCATTATTTCTTTGCCTTTATATAATTGTTTTACCACACAGCCCTTGCAATCAGAAGCTATTTCAGTAATATTACCTTGTTTTAACCCGTAACTTTCAATCATAAATAAGGCCTGTCTTGTACTTCGATCTACTAATTTTGGCATTGTTATTTGTGGTGGCTGTGTGCTAGTAACGTATAAATAGATAATTCTATTGTGTTTAACCTCAGAATTTGCTTCAGGTTCTTGCTTCAATACTACGCCGGACTTCTCTTGAGGCTCATAAACACTATCAATAATAGCGTATCTTACATGTTTTCCGTCAATGAATTTATCTAGTTCAGAAATAAGTTGCCCTTTAAAATCAGGTACTACGGCTGTTTCCCCATGGTGTGTGTAAATACCCAAAAGCTTGAATAATACCCATAATAAAACAACTAAGGACAACACAGCAATGGCAAAATGCTTAAAAAACACCTTTGACTTGATAAATAAAAAAAAATCTTTCATAAAAATATTAAGAGTGCTAATATAATTCTTTTTTGGTAAAAGAATAGTACATTTACAGCTTTTCAGCTTTTTATTTCCCTTTAAATCAAAGCGATAGAAGCGATAAGTTGTTTTATGTAATAATAATTTAGGTTACAAAACAGAGGTTGTTTTTCAAAAAATTAGTAATGCTTAAAAAGTATTTTTGAAAAAAAGCAAAAAAAGTTTTGTTTTTTTTTGCAACAACAAAAAATGTTACTAAATTTGCAATCCCAAAAATAAGGGGACGTTCTTTAAAATCAAACAAAAATAAGCCGAAGTAGCTCAGCTGGTAGAGCCACTGATTTGTAATCAGTAGGTCGGGGGTTCGAGTCCCTTCTTCGGCTCTTATTTTAAAATGGGGATATACCAGAGTGGCCAAATGGGACAGACTGTAAATCTGTTGTTTCGACTTCGGAGGTTCGAATCCTCCTGTCCCCACAAGTAACGATGGTTGTCGCATTGTTAAAGAGAATACCAAGCGAAAGTAGCTCAATTGGTAGAGCTCCAGCCTTCCAAGCTGGAGGTTGCGGGTTCGAGACCCGTCTTTCGCTCTATAAAATTGGAAAAAGGAAGAAGAGGCGAGAAGTTTATACTGAGCGTAGTCGAAGTAAGACCCGTCTTTCGCTCAATTTTAATTGAGAAGTGAAGTTGATGAATAACCGTATAAACGGACAAAGGAAAGTTCAAACTTGCGTATGCGGTTTAAAATTCTTTTGAATGTCCCTAAAATCGAGGGACTTTTCGTGTATACAAGAACACGTTCTTTAAAATAAAGCAAACAGCAGATCATTAAATAGGCTGTTGTAGCTCAGTGGTAGAGCACCTCCTTGGTAAGGAGGAGGTCGGCGGTTCAATCCCGCTCAACAGCTCAAAAAAGAGGTGTAGGCGTTTCTCCCGATGGCTATCGGGACAAGCTCAACAGCTCAAAACAAAAAAAGATAGTAATTAAACTATATATAATAAATAATAATAACAATTA
Source organism: Bacteroidota bacterium (assembly GCA_025359355.1). GTDB lineage: Bacteria > Bacteroidota > Bacteroidia > B-17B0 > Aurantibacillaceae > UBA4416. Next base: position 6,947 of record JANYGR010000427.1, read on the forward strand.
AAATAACACAGCAATGGCAAAAGAAAAATTCGACCGTTCCAAACCACACGTAAACATTGGTACAATCGGTCACGTAGATCACGGTAAAACAACATTAACAGCTGCAATTACAGTAGTATTAGCAGAAAAAGGATTATCAGAAGTTAGAGATTTCTCTTCTATTGATAATGCTCCTGAAGAAAAAGAACGTGGTATTACTATTAACACATCTCACGTTGAGTATTCAACGGCAAATCGTCACTACGCTCACGTTGACTGTCCAGGTCACGCGGATTACGTTAAGAACATGGTTACTGGTGCTGCTCAAATGGACGGTGCAATTTTAGTTGTTGCTGCTACTGATGGCCCAATGCCTCAAACTCGTGAGCATATACTATTAGCTCGTCAAGTTGGTGTTCCTAAAATCGTTGTTTTCATGAATAAAGTGGATATGGTTGAAGACTTAGAGTTATTAGAGTTAGTTGAAATGGAAATCCGTGAATTATTAACATTCTATAAATTTGATGGTGATAATACTCCAGTAATCCAAGGTTCTGCTTTAGGGGGATTAAATAAAGATCCAAAATGGATGGAAAAAATTATGGAATTAATGGATGCAGTAGATACTTTCATTCCATTACCTCCACGCGAAAAAGATAAGCCATTTTTGATGCCAGTTGAAGACGTTTTCACAATCACAGGTCGTGGAACTGTTGCTACAGGTCGTATCGAAACAGGCGTAATTAACTCAAATGATCCAGTTGATATCATTGGTATGGGTGACGAAAAATTATCGTCAACTGTAACAGGTGTTGAAATGTTCCGTAAAATCTTAGATTACGGTGAGGCTGGAGATAACGTAGGTTTATTATTACGTGGTATTGATAAAGCTGATATCCGTCGTGGTATGGTTATTATTAAGCCAGGTTCTGTTAAAGCTCACAGGAAATTCAAAGCTGAGGTTTATATCTTGAAAAAAGAAGAAGGTGGACGTCACACTCCATTCCATAATAAATACCGTCCTCAATTCTACTTACGTACAACTGATGTAACTGGAGAAATTTCTTTAGATGCAGGACGCGAAATGGTAATGCCAGGTGATAACGTTACAATTACTGTAGAATTACACTCTGCCGTAGCAATGGATAAAGGTTTACGTTTTGCAATGCGCGAAGGTGGACGTACTGTTGGTGCTGGTCAAGTAACTGAAATTTTAGAGTAATCATTACTCAAATAATAGCAAAATGGCTTGCCGAAAGGCTCAGCCATTTTGCTGTTTATAATAAAATGGATTAAATACATGAGTAGTTCAAGGGTAGAATATCGGTCTCCAAAACCGCTGATGGGGGTTCGAATCCCTCCTCGTGTGCTAACAAAAATGATGAGTGTTTAATTTTAAGTTTTTATAGCAAATACTAAAAACAAAACGCTTAAAATTTAAAACTAGAAATGATATGAGTAAGTTTGGAACATACATAGAGGAAACAAAAGACGAGTTATTTAATAAAGTAACTTGGCCAACTTGGCCTGAGCTTCAAAGCAGCGCTATTCTTGTAATGGTAGCTTCTACCATTATTGGATTAATTGTTTGGGGAATGGATTTTGGTTTCGAAACGTTAATGAAATATGCCTACGAGGCGGTTAGTGGTTTATAATTTTTTATACGTACAAAAATGTCTGAAACTGTAAATAAAGAAACTTCTTCAATTGTAAAAAAATGGTACGTCGTTCGTGCTATTAGTGGGCAAGAAAAGAAAGTGAAACAATATATTGAAGTAGAAATTAATCGTTTAAAATTAAATGACTATGTTTCTCAAGTGTTGATTCCTACCGAAAAATACATTCAAATTCGTAACGGAAAAAAAATTCAGAAAGAACGCTCGTTTTATCCTGGTTATGTTTTAATTGAAGCAGCTTTAGTTGGTGAGATTACACATACTATCAAAAACATCACAGGCGTTATTGGTTTTTTAGGAGAAACAAAACGCGGAGAAGCAGTTCCAATGCGCTTATCAGAAGTGAATCGTATTTTAGGAACAGTGGATGATTTATCAGAAGCAGAAAGCACTGTTACAAGTAACTACATCGTTGGCGAAGCTGTTAAAGTAATCAATGGACCTTTCAACGGATTTAATGGAACCATTGAAGAGATTAATGACGAGAAGAAAAAAATTAAAGTGGTTGTTAAGATCTTTGGACGTAAAACTCCTGTGGAATTAGCATTTGGTGAAGTAGAAAGAGAATAATAAATACAAATAAACGCATTGATGATATAATGCTTAAAGTTAAAATGAGACGCTTTGCTGCTTCCAACTCAAAGTAAACAATTTCTCTAAGTATAAACATCAACTAATCAAATAAAAAACAACAAAAATGGCAAAAGAGTTATCAGCAATTGTAAAACTACAAATTAAAGGTGGAGCTGCTAACCCGTCGCCTCCAATTGGTCCTGCATTAGGTGCTAAAGGTGTTAACATTATGGAGTTCTGTAAGCAATTTAATGCTAGAACTCAAGAACAAGCAGGTAAAGTATTACCAGTTTTAATTAATGTATACGCTGACAAAACATTTGATTTTATTATCAAACGTACGCCTGTTGCAATTCAAATTATGGATGTGACTAAGGTTAAACAAGGTTCAGGTGAAAGTAACCGTAAAAAAGTTGGTTCTATCTCTTGGGATCAAATTCGCACTATTGCAACAGATAAAATTGTAGACATGAACTGTTTTACAATCGAATCTGCGATGTTAATGGTAGCCGGTACTGCACGAAGTATGGGAATTACAATGACAGGAGAGGCACCTGTAAAACCTTAATTCAATAAATTATAAACCAAAAAACAAGCTTTTTAAAAAATGGCAACGTTAACTAAAAAAAGAAAAGCAGCAGATGCAAAGTTCGATATGAACAAATTGCACTCTCTTGCTGAAGCAACAAAAGTTGTGAAAGAAATTTCTACAACTAAGTTTGATGCATCCGTGGATATCGCTATCCGTTTAGGAGTTGATCCTCGTAAAGCTAATCAAATGGTTCGTGGTACTGTTACCTTACCTCACGGTACTGGTAAAGTAAATCGCGTTTTAGCAATTGTTACTCCTGATAAGGAAGCAGAAGCTAGAGCTGCGGGTGCGGACTTCGTTGGATTAGACGAATACATCGAAAAAATTAAAGGAGGATGGACAGACATCGACGTAATTATCACTATGCCCTCAGTAATGGGTAAAGTTGGTGCTTTAGGTCGTGTATTAGGTCCTCGCGGTTTAATGCCTAACCCAAAAACAGGTACAGTAACAATGGATATTGCAAAAGCTGTAACTGACTCTAAAGGTGGTAAAATCGATTTTAAGGTAGACAAAGCAGGGATCATTCACACGCGAGTTGGTAAAGTATCTTTTGATGCTGACAAATTAGCGGAAAATGCTAACGAAGTTTTGCAAGCTATCGTAAAATTAAAACCATCGTCTGCAAGAGGTACTTATGTTAAATCGGTATTCTTAAGCAGCACAATGAGTGCAGGTATTCAAATCGAAACAAAATCATTTAACTAATTTCAACAACACCTATTAGTATGAACAAACAAGAAAAAACACAGGAAATAGATCGTTTACTTAGCATTTTAAATGCTAACACAAAAATCTATTTAGCAGATTGTTCTTCTTTGTCAGTAGAAAAGGTAAATCAATTACGTCGTTCTTGCTTTGAGAAAAAAGTAAGCATGTCTGTTGTTAAAAACACATTATTAGCGAAAGCTTTAGAACGTGCTAACGACAGCAATCTTGCTCAATTAATCCCAGCATTAAAAGGCCAAACAGCTTTAATTTTAACAGAAACATCTAATGTTCCTGCTAAATTAATTAAAGAGTTTCGTAAAGGCGGTGATAAACCTAAACTAAAGGCTGCTTATGTAGAAGATATGGTATTTATCGGCGACGATAAATTAGATGCGCTTGTAGGATTAAAATCGAAAAACGAATTAATCGCAGACGTTATCGCCTTATTACAAGCACCAATTCAACGTGTTATCGGAGGTTTAGAAAACAAAACCAAAGGCACTGAAGAAGTTGCAGCATAATAGCTAACTGTAAAAAAGAATAAAAAACACTTCGAAAGAAGAAAACAAAAAACAAACAATTAATAATTTAAACAACAATTAAAAACTAATATAAAATGGCAGACGTAAAAGCAATCGCTGAAACATTAGTAAACTTGACAGTAAAAGAAGTTCAAGAATTAGCAACAGTATTAAAAGATGAGTATGGTATCGAACCAGCAGCAGCAGCAGTAGTTGTAGCAGCAGGTGGTGGCGGAGACGCAGCAGCAGCTAAAACATCTTTCGATGTAATTTTAGTTGAAGCAGGTGCAGCTAAATTAGGTGTAGTTAAAGCTGTTAAAGATTTAACAGGTTTAGGCTTAAAAGAAGCTAAAGACTTAGTGGACGGTGCTCCAAAACCAGTTAAAGAAGGTATCTCTAAAGAAGAAGCTGAATCAATTAAGAAAGCTTTAGAAGAAGCTGGTGCAAAAGTTGAAGTAAAATAATTTTACTTCCAAATTTAAGCGTTAAGAGCCTCTTTGCTATGCAAATGTTCTTAGCGCTTTATTTAGCTTTTAGTAATTGGCGTATCGCTTTTTAGAGTACTAACTAATAAACTTCATTACATTGGCAACAGCAATAAAAAAAACACAGAGAATTAATTTCTCTTCAAACAAATTTCCAATTGAGTATCCAGATTTTTTGGATATACAAATTAAATCTTTCCAAGATTTTTTTCAATTAGAAACTACACCGGATAACCGTAAAAATGAAGGTTTATTCCGCGTATTTGCCGAAAACTTTCCTATCTCTGATGCGAGAAATAATTTCGTATTGGAATTTTTGGATTATTTCGTAGATCCACCACGCTATGCTCTTGAAGAGTGTATTAGCCGTGGATTAACTTATTCAGTGCCTTTAAAAGCTAAATTAAAGCTTTACTGTACTGACCCTGAACATGAAGATTTTGAAACCATCGTGCAGGACGTTTATTTAGGAACAATTCCATACATGACACCAAAAGGTTCTTTCGTAATCAATGGTGCTGAGCGTGTTATCGTTTCTCAATTACATCGTTCTCCAGGCGTGTTCTTCGGCCAAAGCCGTCACGCAAATGGTACTAAATTATACAGTGCTCGTGTTATTCCTTTCAAAGGTTCTTGGATTGAATTCGCTACAGACATTAATAATGTGATGTATGCGTATATCGATCGTAAGAAAAAATTACCAGTAACAACGTTATTACGTGCTATTGGTTTTGAAAGTGATAAACAAATTTTAGAAATTTTTGGTTTAGCGGATGAAGTGAAAGTTTCAAAAGCTGGTTTAAAACGCGAAGTAGGCCGTAGATTAGCGGCTCGTGTTCTTAAAACGTGGATTGAAGATTTCGTAGATGAGGACACCGGAGAAGTTGTTTCAATCGAACGTAACGAAGTTATCTTAGATCGCGAAACAGTTTTAGAAGATGCACACATTGATTTAATCGCTGATAATGGCGTTAAATCTATTATTTTGCATAAAGAAGACGTTAACACGGCTGATTTTGCTATTATTTACAACACGTTACAAAAAGATTCAACAAACTCAGAAAAAGAAGCGATCGAGTATATCTACCGTTTACTTCGTAATGCTGAGCCACCTGATGAAGATACAGCTCGTGGAGTAATTGATAAATTATTTTTCTCTGATAAACGTTACGATTTAGGAGAAGTAGGTCGTTTCCGTATCAACAAAAAGTTAGGCATCGATATTCCTATGAATATTCGTGTATTAACAAAAGAAGATATTATTTTGATCATGAAATATTTGATCGAATTAATTAATTCTAAAACTGATGTGGATGATATCGATCACTTGTCAAACCGTCGTGTACGTACAGTTGGTGAGCAATTATTTTCTCAATTTGGTGTAGGTTTAGCGCGTATGGCTCGTACTATTCGTGAGCGTATGAACGTTCGTGATAACGAGGTATTTACACCAACCGATTTGATTAATGCTAAAACATTATCTTCTGTAATTAATTCTTTCTTTGGAACGAATCAATTATCTCAGTTCATGGATCAAACTAACCCTTTATCGGAGATTACGCATAAGCGACGTCTTTCGGCACTAGGGCCAGGAGGTTTATCTCGTGAGCGTGCAGGATTTGAGGTACGTGATGTTCACTACACTCACTACGGACGTTTATGTACAATCGAAACTCCAGAAGGACCAAACATTGGTTTGATTTCTTCTCTTTGTGTTTTTGCTAAAGTTAATAAATTAGGATTTATTGAAACCCCTTTCCGTGCAGTAAATAACGGTAGAGTAGAGGTTAATAAAGGAATTACCTATTTAACAGCTGAAGAAGAAGATCAAAAAAATATTGCACAAACAAGCGCTGAACTCGATGAAAAAGGAAACTTTGTAAGCGATAAAGTAACTGCACGTTACGAAGGTGACTTCCCGGTAATTGAGCCTTCTAAGGTTAATTTAATGGACGTGGCTCCTAATCAAATTGCATCAATCGCTGCATCATTAATTCCGTTCTTGGAGCATGATGATGCCAACCGTGCGTTGATGGGATCTAACATGCAACGTCAAGCTGTTCCATTAATGCGCCCTGAAGCACCAATCGTTGGTACAGGTATCGAAGCTCGTGTAGCAGAAGATAGTCGTGTATTGATAAATGCTGAAGGTGAAGGTGTGGTTGAGTATGTTGATGCTCGTGAAATTACAATTCGTTATAATCGTACAAAAGACGAGCAATTGGTAAGTTTCGAAGGAGACGTTAAAACATATAAATTAACTAAATTCCAAAAAACAAATCAAAGTACGTGTATGAACTTGAAACCTATCGTTAAGAAAGGTGATAAAGTAACTAAAGGACAAGTATTATGTGATGGATATGCTACAGATAAAGGTGAATTAGCTATTGGACGTAACTTAAAAGTGGCGTTCATGCCATGGAAAGGTTATAACTTTGAGGATGCCATCGTTATTTCTGAGCGTGTTATTCGCGAAGATATTTTTACATCGATTCATATTGATGAATATTCGTTAGAAGTTCGTGATACAAAACGAGGAATGGAAGAGTTAACTCCAGATATTCCTAACGTAAGCGAAGAAGCTACTAAAGATTTAGATGAAAAAGGTATTATCCGTGTTGGTGCTGAGGTTAAAGAAGGTGACATCTTAATTGGAAAAATTACTCCAAAAGGTGAAACTGATCCATCTCCAGAAGAAAAATTATTACGTGCTATCTTTGGTGATAAAGCAGGCGACGTTAAAGATGCGTCTTTACGTGTATCTCCATCATTAAAAGGGGTAATCGTTGATAAAAAATTATTCTCTCGTGCTATTAAAGATAAAAAGCAAAAAGCGGATGAGAAGCCTCAAATTGAAAAATTAGATGCAGATCATCATAAGTCAATTGCAAATATCAAATATCAATTAATTGAAAAATTATTTGAATTGGTTAATGGCCGTACTTCTCAAGGTGTTTCCAATATCTTAGGTGAAGAGGTGATTTCAAAAGGAACTAAGTTTACTCAAAAATTATTAGAGAAAGTTGATTTCTCTGAAGTTAATCCAGGTAACTGGACAACTGATAAAGATAAAAACGAGCAAATTGAGCGTTTGTTACACAACTTCATGATTAAGTATAATGACTTCTTAGGTCAATACAAGCGTACGAAGTTCCAAATCACCGTTGGTGATGAGTTACCAAACGGAATTGTTCAGTTAGCTAAAGTTTACATCGCTCAAAAACGTAAGTTAAGAGTAGGTGATAAGATGGCTGGACGTCATGGTAACAAGGGTATTGTAGCACGTATTGTTCGTGATGAAGATATGCCTTACTTAGAAGATGGAACAACAGTGGATATTGTATTGAATCCATTAGGTGTACCTTCTCGTATGAACTTAGGTCAGATTTATGAAACAGTATTAGCTTGGGCTGGTCAAAAATTAGGATTGAAATTTTCAACTCCAATCTTTGATGGTGCATCAATGGCAGAAATTGATGAGTATTCTGCAAAAGCAGGTATTCCTCAATATGGTCGTACTTACTTAACTGATGGTGGAACAGGAGAACGATTTGATCAACCAGCTACTGTAGGTATTATCTACATGCTGAAATTAGGTCACATGGTTGACGATAAGATGCACGCGCGTTCTATCGGTCCATACTCATTAATTACTCAACAACCATTGGGTGGTAAAGCCCAGTTTGGTGGTCAACGTTTTGGTGAGATGGAGGTTTGGGCGCTTGAAGCATTTGGTGCATCAAACATCCTGCAGGAAATATTAACCGTTAAATCGGATG
>JANYGR010000431.1 GCA_025359355.1 Bacteroidota bacterium
TTGAATGGTAATAACACCACCCATAAAAAATGAAATAATGGCAATAATAGGTAAGGAACTAATTCCAATATTATCTATCTCATGTATGGTTTGTCTCACGTATACAGATAGCTTTTCGGGCTTACTAAACACATGTTTAATGAGCATAAAATATCTACCGAGATGAAAAAATAAATTCATAGAAACGCGCTTTTTTTGAAGGGCTAATATACAAATTTGTTTAATTTATAGTGCCAAATGATATGGCATAAAAAAGCCACAGATAATGAATACATCTGTGGCTAATTCTATGACTTATAAATTATAATCCAGTACCAAAACTATTTAAACTTACTTTTTTAGTTGGATTGATGGTCATAACAGGTAAATTACTTACATCAACTACTTTTTGAGCTTCAGTTCCACTGAAAAATTCTTTGATACTTAAGGTTGGTTTGTTCATAATGATAATCAAATCCGATTCGATTTTATTAGCATATTCTACAATAGTGTCAGCTAAATTATCGCTGGCAATGGATTTGTTGGAACAAGAAATACCTTTACCTTTAATATATTGTTTTACCTGGTGAGAATATGCTAATAGCTGATTTTCGTAAGCAGCATCAGATAAACTAAATACACCTAAAATACGGATAGAAGCGCCAAAATAATGTGCAAATTGAACCGCTACATCTACTTTTTCACGTGATTCGCGAGATAAATCTAATGGCAATAAAATGTTTTCGCAACCATCTTTATGATCTTTCCCTCTAATAGAAATAACAGGGCAAGAACATTCTCTAATCATTTTTGAAGCACTGGTTCCAACGATATTTTTAGAGCTCATGTGGCTTTCTAAACCAACTATTACTAAAGTTGCAGAAATTTCTTCTGCTACGCGAGGAACTTCAACATAAATATTACCTTTAACATTCATGAACTCAGTAGGAACGCCGCTTTCAGCTTCCGTCTGTTTGGTTAACGCTTTTAATTCTTCGTATTTTTCCTCACCCACTTTTTCGTAAGTATGAAGTAACACGATTTTGGAATGCGTGTATTTGGCCAAATTATAAGCTTGTTTAACAGCTAATAAAGATTGCTCAGTAAAATCAATTGGAATTAATAGGGTGCCACGTTCTTGAAGCTTCATATAGTTTGGTTTTTTAACTCACAAAAATAGTCAAATTAATGGTATTTAGTAGCTTATAAAAATAATTTTCAAAAATTACCTGTTAATCAAATAAAATTAGCGATATTTGCACCCTAAATTTAAAAAAATAACAAAATGGCAGTAAAGATTAGACTACAAAGACACGGTAAGAAAGACGCAGCGTTTTTCCACGTGGTAGCAGCGGATGGTCGTGCACCAAGAGATGGAGCTTTTATCGAAAAATTAGGAACTTACAATCCTAACACCAACCCAGCAACAATTGATTTGAATTTTGAAGCAACTTTAAAATGGCTTCAAAATGGTGCAGAACCAACAGATACTTGTAAAGCGATATTATCGTACAAAGGTATTTTAATGAAAAAACACTTATTAGATGGTGTTAAAAAAGGAGCATTAACTGAAGCGCAAGTTGAAGAACGTTTTGCAAAATGGTTAGACTCTAAAGCATCTAAAATAAATTCTAAAAAAGATGGTTTAACAACAGACGCTAAAACAGCAGTAGCAGCTAAATTTAAAGCAGAAACAGCAGCGAAAGATGCTAAATCAGCTAAAATTGCAGCTAAAGTGGCGGTTGTTGAAGCAGCACCAGCTACGGAAGCTGAAACTCCAGCTACTGATGCACCAGCAGAAAATACAGAAGCTTAATTTTTAAATTAGTTTCCATAAAAAAATCCCGATAATAATCTTATCGGGATTTTTTGTTTTGAGAAAGTTAATGCGATTACTTTCCCATCTCGTTGATCGCTTCCACTGCCGGTAAATAATTTGGTTTTAATTGAAGACATATACTGTAATCAGCCATGGCATTATTTTTATCTTTTAATTCTTGGTAACAAACACCACGCGCAAAATAAGCTTCGGCATATTTTGGATTTGCAGAAATCGCTTTATTAAAATAACCTAAAGCTTTATCTGCATTTTTGTTGTGTTCTAATTCTATTGCTCCTAAATTGTATAATGAAAAGGCGTGCAGAGAATCGTTACGCAAAATACGGTTATAAATAATTACTGATTCGTCAATCTTATTAATGTCTTGTAATAATTTTGCTTTAGCATATAAAGCTTCTGATGAAACAGGATTAATATTAATCGCATTATCATAATACTCTAATGCAATACCATTTTTGCGAGAGGCATATATTAATCCTAAATCTAAAAACGCACCGTAGTTTTTATTGTCTTGCTCTATAGCTGTCTCTAAGCTTGAAATGGCTTTTGCCGTATCTCCTGTTTCTTTATAAATATTGCCTTTCAGGTAATAAGCTTTTGCTAAGTTTGGATTTATTTTTAATGCCTGATTAATTTTAGCAAAGGCATATTCGTACTGTTTTACAAAATAAAATAATTCGCCTAATTTTAATAAACCATCGGTATTAGTAGGAAATTTAGCAACCACTTTTTCTAACACATCTTTGCAATTTTTAGTTTCGTTAGCCGCGAAAAAAATATCAGCTTGAGTGATGTAAAATTCAGCTTGCGTACTATCTATGCGAATAGCACGTTTAGCATCATTTATAGCGTCTTCTAATTGTTTGTATTTCAAATATAGTTTAGCACGTTCAATGTATAAATGCCCATCATTAGG
>JANYGR010000434.1 GCA_025359355.1 Bacteroidota bacterium
TGACCCGCCATCACATTACTGGCACTATCTCCCACTAAAATCACATCAATACCGGCATGATCAATAATTTTTGCCATAGTATAGTCGTAGGCCGTTAGCATAGAGATTTTTTCACCTCTACGCTTCATTTCCTGCAATTGGTGCGTTGTTACCTTTTTTACTTCTTTATGAACCGACATATTGGTTAGGATTATTAGAGTTAAGCAAAGCAAAACTAATAATTTATTTGGAGTTGAGTAAAAATTAGTAAATTTGGTGTTCTTGTAATATATATAAATGAAAAAATTAATCATATCTCTTAACCTTGTAATTATTGCGTCGGTAACATTTACTTCATGTAAAAATGATTTAAATGTATTAGCACCGGGCAAAGAAGTTGTTTCTGTATATGGGATTCTTAATCCTACCGAACCAGTACAAAATATCCGTATCAATAAAATCTTTGTAACTACAAGTGATGCAAACGCTGCAGCTCAAGACCAAAAAGTAATTAACTTTGATGCTAACGAGTTAGTTGTGACTTTAGAAAGATATTATACAGGAAATACAACCCCTCAATTAACAACAGTTGGTAATAGTTCTAAAAAAGAAATAGTATTAACAGAAACGGTTGTAACTACTGCCGATGGTGCATTTAGCAATCAACAACGAGTTTGGCAAACTACTGATAAATTATACCACACTGGTGAGTATAAATTAGTTATTAAAAAAGCAAGTGATTTAAACACCGTTATTGCGTCTGCTCAAACAGTAGTGATTGATAGTGTTAGTTCACTAGCAAGTACGGCTATGCCTTTTTATTATTTACCATCTAATCCATCTGCTTATCCAGTTCATGGTAGCGGCTATCCATCTAATCCTTTATCAACAGATAAGCCAAAGTATGTAAATTATAATGTTACTTCAGTTACTCAACTAGTTAAATACAAACCTTTACTTAATGCCAAAACATACGATTTAGTAATTCGTTTTCATTATATCGATAGTTTAATATCTGGTGGTGCTAATAATAATTATGTAGATTTTGATTTTATATCACAACAGTCAACTATATTAGATGGTTCTGAAAAAGTTACTTCATTTCAGTTTTTAACTAATGATTTTTATACAAACATAGCTCGAGAACTTGCTAATAGAGCAACTCCAAATGTAAAAAACAGAAAGCCTGATTATTTGGAATACATAATGTCGGCAGGAACTGAAAATTTATATACCTTTTTACAAGTAAATGCCCCATCTACAACCATTGCACAGGATAAACCTTATTATTCAAATATTACAGGGGGAGTAGGTATTTTTGCCTGTCGATCTACTTCTATTGTAACTAAAGATTTATGGAGCGAATTTGTAGATAAATTAGCCTGTAATCCAAATACATTTCCTTATTTATTTTGCGAATATACTTCAGGAAAGCCAAAATCTACCCCTTGTCCATAATACCCATATTCTGACAAACATTCCAACTTAAACCATCTAAAATGACAAGTTTTAGGTGGTTTTTTGCTGTTTATGCCAGCCTGTCATAAAAAAGCATTCTTTTAATAATGGCATAAACATTGACTACCTAAGGAAAAAATCACAATTTAAAACATTAAAACAATGGGAAAAATAATAGGAATAGATTTAGGTACAACCAATAGCTGCGTATCAGTAATGGAAGGTAACGAAGCTGTAGTAATTGCAAATAGCGAAGGTAAGCGTACAACGCCATCTGTAGTAGCTTTTATTGAAGGTGGCGAACGTAAAGTTGGCGACCCTGCAAAACGTCAAGCAATCACAAATCCAACAAAAACAATATCTTCAATCAAACGTTTTATGGGAGTTACTTTTGACGAAGCTCAAAAAGAAATTCCTCGTATGACATATAAAGTAGTTAAAGGCGATAATGGCACTCCACGTGTAGTTATCGACGACAGAAACTACTCTGCTCAAGAAATTTCTGCTATCATTTTACAAAAAATGAAAAAAACAGCAGAAGACTTCTTAGGAACAACTGTTGATGAAGCGGTTATTACAGTTCCGGCTTATTTTAACGATGCTCAACGTCAAGCGACTAAAGAGGCAGGTGAAATTGCTGGATTAAAAGTAAAACGTATCATTAACGAACCAACTGCTGCTGCCCTTGCTTATGGCATGGACAAAAAAGGAAAAGACATGAAAATAGTAGTGTTTGACTGTGGTGGTGGTACTCATGACGTTTCAGTATTAGAATTAGGAGATGGTGTGTTTGAAGTAAAAGCTACTGATGGCGATACTCACTTAGGTGGTGATGACTTTGATCAATTAATCATCGATTGGTTAGCTGACGAATTCAACAAAGAAGAAGGTATCGATTTACGTAAAGATCCTATGGCTTTACAACGTTTAAAAGAAGCCGCAGAAAAAGCAAAAATCGAATTATCAAGCACTACAACTTCTGAAATCAATTTGCCATACATTATGCCAGTAAACGGTATACCTAAGCATTTAGTTAAATCGTTAACACGTGCTAAGTTTGAGCAAATGGCAGACAGTCTTATCAAAAGAACAATTGATCCATGTAAATCAGCTTTGAAAAATGCAGGTTTATCAACGTCTGATATTGATGAAATTATATTAGTAGGTGGGTCTACTCGTATCCCGGCTGTTCAAGAAGCAGTAGAGAAATTCTTTGGAAAAGCGCCAAGTAAAGGTGTTAACCCTGATGAGGTTGTAGCTTTAGGAGCTGCTATCCAAGGTGGTGTATTAACTGGAGAAGTAAAAGATGTATTATTATTAGATGTAACTCCTTTATCACTAGGTATTGAAACGTATGGTGGTGTGTTTACAAAATTAATTGAATCAAATACAACTATTCCTTCTAAAAAAGCAGAAACGTTTTCTACAGCAAGCGATAACCAACCAAGTGTACAATTACACGTATTACAAGGTGAGCGTCCGATGGCTAAAGATAACCGCACAATTGGTCAGTTTAACTTAGATGGTATTATGCCTTCACCTCGTGGCGTTCCTCAAATTGAAGTAACGTTTGATATTGATGCGAATGGTATCTTATCAGTTTCTGCAAAAGATAAAGCAACTGGTAAAGCACAAAACATCCGTATCGAAGCTTCTTCTGGATTAAGCAAAGAAGAAATCGAAAAAATGAAACGTGAAGCAGAAGCTAATGCTGACGCAGATAAAAAAGCGAAAGAAGAAGCTGATAAAATAAATGCAGCTGATGGTATGATTTTCACTTCAGAAAAACAATTGAAAGAATACGGAGATAAAATACCAGCTGATAAAAAAGAAGCGATAGAAAGTGCTTTAGCAGGATTAAAAACAGCGCACGATTCAAGAGATATCGCTGCAATTGATTCAGCTATGACAAGCATTAATGCTGCATGGGAAGCTGCATCTCAAGACATGAATAATGCGATGAACCAACAAGGTGGCGCTAACCCACAAGGTGGTGCAGAACAAGCTAACGCTGATGGTGGTAAATCTGAAAATGTAACTGACGTAGATTACGAAGAAGTAAAATAAACGTTATATATTTCAATAAATAAAAAAGCCGTTTGTGTAATTACAAACGGCTTTTTTATTGTACATATTCATTGTTTATCAGTCAATGATATTATAAATGACAAGCGAATAAAAATTACCTATTAAATAACTTCATCTCCAACACCTTGTTCAAATCAACGTCTATACCTTGCAAGACATCAGAAGAGCTGTAGGTTGTTTTAATATCAGGCATTAAGCCATGTCCACTATTAATAACATCAATGCTATGATAAATATGGTAATAAGGAATAAACACGCGAGCTTTCGTGTGTGGTAAAATAATTGTACCACTAACAACCGCGTTACTACCTGCAATGTTACCACCCGTTTCTTCGCCCACGATGGTAGCATTGACTTTGTATTTTAAATAGGTTGCTGCAATAGCACTCATCGAAAAAGATTTACCATTAATTAATACACTTAATTTTCCGTGATAAGCGTTTCTATGTTTAGGAAAATGAACAATGTAGTGTCTTAAGCGCCAGTGATAAGGCAATTCTAACGGTGAAGCTGTAAAAAATAGTGGCGTTAAACGCGTAAAAAAATTCATCTTGTACCTGAAATTTAAAGGCAATAGATTAGGCTTCCTGTCAAAGGCCACTATCATAGGTTTATGAATAAGGTAAGATAATAGATTCATACCATTATCTATTTTCCCTCCGCCATTGTCTCTTAAATCAATCACCAAATTCGTTATTTTTTTATGTTTAATATCTTTAAAGGATCTTCGCATAAAGCGGCGCCAATGTCTTCCACCAAAACTATTTACATCAATCACGGCAACCGTTGTATCTTTTTTAGCCAAAAAATACGTACAAGTTTTTGTTTTTTGAATTGCTCTAACCGAATCTCCTTTAGGCAACATCACCGTATCCTTTTGTGAAGAAATAGCAGAGATCGTATGTTGAGAAACCTTGCCATTTGCGTGTTTCAAACTCAACGAATATGGCGTATGAAAACCATAGCAAAAGGAATAATAATACTTGAACCATTCATTTTTGACACCTTGTTTTTTATAGGTTTGGTTATAACCATCGGTTGTGAATATAGTTCCAATTCGGGCTAAAATACTAGGAATAGCATGATGATCGATGCTTAGTATTTCATCGCCAACTTTAATGGTGGAATCACCGGATAAATTATTTAATATAAACACTCGATTGGTATCAACAACAAAAGCATTAAAGGGAAGGATTGGTCTGTTTAATTTTTCGATTGCCTTAGAATACGCTTTAGAATTACTTACATCGGTGTGCCCACAGCCAATTTTAGCTACAATTTGCCTGAGGTAAAACCTTACTTGCATTTCGGTTAAGGGCGTATCAATTTTCGATCTAATACGAGCCACAAAGGCTTGTAAAGAATCTTTGCTAATATATTTAAAAGGATCGGGATGAAATTTGATTAGATATTTTTCGGTGTAATCAATGTCTTCTAAAACCTCATGAATAGTGTATTTATAAGTAATATCAAAAGGTTTAGTTTGAGACACGCCTCTAGTAAAAACAAGCAGTAAACATATATTTAAAATGAGTTTCATGAATACTTAAAGAATTACTATTTTAAATAAAAGATTCGCTATATCTGAAACTTGCTTATTTTTCAGCCATTTCGAGAGCAGCAACATGTATTTTTTTAATACTATTTTTTTCTTCGCACTCACAAATGGCTTTGATGGCTGTGATTAATTCTTGTGTTTGTTTCTGTTTAATCTTAATGATTTCGACTAAAGCCTCAATACAAGTAGCTTTTGGTGAATCTTTTGAAGCATCAGCATAATCAATCAATTCTGTAAGCGATATAGTTTCATTCAACACCAAACGACTTAACCTTTCCGTTTTTTCTTTTGGCTTAATGCTTTTATCGTTTAAAATTTCTTCTATGTTATCCCTAAATTTAAAATTTAATCATTTGCCAAAACACCCATTCTACGACCTAATCCACTCATGTATTCTCTGATGTCTTTTACAGTAACGTCGTCATTTGTAGCTCGTAAATATGTATCCGTTAACGTCATAATATTTTGATGAAAAAACTTTTTCATTTCTTCCACACTCATTTCTTTAGTCCACAAATCAATACGCATGGTATTATTTTCTTTTTCGTCCCAAAGGGCTAACATCATGCTTTTGCAAGCACTACCTTCTTGTGCATCAGCGGCTTCCCATTCTATTTTATGTGGCAATTGATTTTCATCAACCGTAATTTTTAATTTTATTTCAGATGTTGTCATTATTAAGTTATAAGTTAGAAGTTATAAGTTATAAGTTATAAGTTTTGGACTTAAATCTTAAACTTAAATTTGTTGCTAATTTAACTAAAAAATTAGGTTTAATTGGCTACAAAAACTAATAATAACGATACATTTGTGTTATGACAGAATATCCTAAATTAATACTACACAACGGCAAAGAAGAACCTATACAACGTTTTC
Source organism: Bacteroidota bacterium (assembly GCA_025359355.1). Taxonomy (GTDB): domain Bacteria; phylum Bacteroidota; class Bacteroidia; order B-17B0; family Aurantibacillaceae; genus UBA4416. Next base: position 5,960 of record JANYGR010000434.1, read on the forward strand.
ATCCATGGGTGTTTTCAGGTGCTATTAAAATAACTGATTCCAACATTGTGGATGGCGATATCGTGGAAATTTATTCCGCCAAACAACAGTTTTTAGGAATGGCTCATTATCAAAAAGCGAGTATTACAGCACGTATTATTTCTTTTAGTAAACAACAAATTGATGTTAATTTTTGGGCTAAAAAAATAGAAAAATCACTAGCATTTCGTGGCTTTTTAAATTTAACAAACAATCCAAATACCAATGTGTTTCGTTTAGTGTTTGGAGAAGGCGATGGCCTACCGGGTTTAATTATGGACTATTACGACGGACACGTTGTTTTTCAGGCACATAGTATTGGCATGCATAAAAGTCGTATAGATATTACTGAAGCATTGAAACAAGTATTCAAAACTTTATTGAAATCAGTATACGATAAAAGCTCTGAAACCTTACCAAATCAGTACGCTGTCAATTTATCCAATGAATATTTGTATGGCTCTTGTAATGAAGAATTAGTAGTAGTTGAAAATGGCGTTAAGTTTTATATTGATTTTATCAATGGTCAAAAAACAGGATTCTTTATCGATCAGCGCGAAAACAGAAGTTTATTAGGAACTTACAGTAAAGATAAACGCGTGCTTAATACGTTTTCATACACGGG
>JANYGR010000463.1 GCA_025359355.1 Bacteroidota bacterium
TGAGCACACTCATTGCAAAAGCTATTACTGAAATTGAAAGTGCAGCAAACCAAAAAGATGGTCTCTTAGGTGTTCCCAGCGGCTTTACGGCTATGGACCGCATTACCGGTGGATGGCAAAAATCTGACTTACTTATTCTTGCTGCGCGTCCGGGTATGGGAAAAACGGCTTTCGTCGTTTCGATGGCAAAAAATGCAGCGGTTGAATTTAATAAGCCTGTGGCTATTTTCTCATTAGAGATGTCATCGTTGCAATTAGTTAAACGTTTGATTTCTTCAGAAACAGAGATCGATCAAGGTAAAATATTAAAAGGAAATTTAGATAATCATGAGTTTGTTCAATTAAACGAACGTATTAAAAAATTATCAGTTGCACCCTTATACATTGATGATACACCTGCTTTATCAATTTTTGAATTACGTGCCAAAGCACGCCGATTAAAGGAACAGCAAAAAGTTGAATTGATCATCATTGATTATTTACAGTTAATGAGTGGAGGACCTGATAGTAAGGGAAATCGAGAACAAGAGATTTCTACGATATCTCGTGGTTTAAAATCCTTATCCAAAGAATTAGAAATTCCGATTATTGCGTTATCACAATTAAGTAGACAAGTAGAAAATAGACCGGGAGGTAGTAAGCGTCCACAATTGAGTGATTTACGTGAATCTGGAGCTATTGAGCAGGATGCGGATATGGTAATGTTTATTTATCGTCCGGAATATTATGGATTAACTGAAGATGAAAATGGACAATCGTTAATCGGTCGTGCCGAAATTATTATTGCAAAAAATCGTCATGGAGAAATTGTAGATGTGCCATTGCGCTTTATTGGTCAGTATGCCAAGTTTACAGATTTGGATTATACAGAAGGGTCTGGGCTATATAACCAATCAACTAATAATGCTCCGATGGCACAGAACACTGATTTTTTATCTCAGCCTAATGTGAAAACAGTACAATCCACTAAATGGGATGATGATGACACATCACATAAAGATATTGTGAGAAGAAATGATATTGACGAGGTATTTTAATAAATATGTAATTATAATCTCGAAAAAAAAGTTATTTTTGTTCTTATAAACTATAAAAATAAAAACAAAATGAAAAAAATCACTTTACTTGCAGTTGCATTTATAGCTGTATCTTTTGCTTCTTGCAAAAAAAATTACTCTTGCGAATGTATTAAAAATGGCGCTGTAACCTTTAATACAGTAATTTCAGCAAAAAGTAGTTCTGATGCTAAATCAACCTGTTCAATTTATGATAATAGTACTAATGGAACTTGTTCAATTAAATAAATAGATATTGAAAAAAAAGTTATTTTTGCTCTTATAAACTATAAAAATAAAAACAAAATGAAAAAAATCACTTTATTAGCAGTTGCATTTGTAGCTGTATCTTTTGCTTCTTGCAAAAAAACTCACGTATGTTCTTGTTCTAACAATGGTACAACAACTTACACTACAACTTTACCAGCTCAAACAGGTTCAGATGCCAAAGCATCTTGCTCTTCTTATGATAGCGGATTTACTGGTGTTTGTACTATTCAGTAATAATTGAGAATTGTATAAAATTTAAAAAAGCTACTATTATAGTAGCTTTTTTAGTTTTACATAGAATGTAAAAAAAAACTTGTAATACGAAAAAAAATAATAATTTTGGTCTACAAACTTAAAACCTAATTTAAAATGAAAAAAATTACATTATTTGCGGTTGCTTTAATCGCTGTATCTTTTGCTTCTTGCGTAAAAACTCACACTTGTAGATGCGTAGATGCTAATGGAAATTCAACTTCAACTACATTACCTCGTCAAACTAGTGCAGCTGCTAAAACAACTTGTGATGCTTATTCTGGTTACGGAGAAACTTGTTCAATCCAATAATTATTAATTGAATTGAAATTTAAAAAGCTACTTTTACAGTGGCTTTTTTTTATGCCTTGACTTATGAAGAATTCGTACAAAAAAATAGTGTTTTTTATACTTTGCTCATTAATGGGGATGGTATTTTTATACAGTGGATATACAAAATTATATCCCATCGAACCCTTTGAATTAACCTTTGTTGATTTAGGTATAGGAGGGTGGCGTTTAGCCCCCTTTATTGCAAGATTTATGATTGGCCTTGAATTTATGATTGGTATGTTGCTTATACTAAGTTTATATATCAAACGATTTACACTAAAAATAACCATCGCTTCTTTATTGGTGTTTAGTTTATATTTGGTATTTGTGATGCTCAAGACGGGTAATAACGGGAATTGCGGATGTTTCGGGACTGCATTAGCAATGACTCCTTTACAAGCACTTATAAAAAATGCTGTCATGTTA
>JANYGR010000478.1 GCA_025359355.1 Bacteroidota bacterium
AATCCTTTTAACTTAAATAGTGTTGATGCTGTAGTTGTTGACGGATTATGGTTCTGCATCAGAAAAGAATTATTTACAAATAAGTTAATTTCTTTTGATGATAAATTATTTAAAGGCTTTCATTGTTATGATAGTGATATATCATTACAAGTAAAACAACACGAAAGGGTATGTGTGGTTTATGATATATTGATTGAACACTTTCAGCAAGGAAATATCAATAAAAGCTGGTTCGAAAGTGTTATCTTACTCAATCGAAAGTGGAGAAACAGTTTGCCAATTTTTGAAAAAGAAATAAATGCTGAACTTTATAATTTATACGAGTGGGAAACATTGCGAACCTTTATATACTGGATGCAAGCTAATCAATATGCAGAAAAAGAAATCAAAAAATTAATTACCGAAATTTATCCATTCTTAAAAATTGATGCACAATGTAAAACAATAGCCAATGAGCTTATTAACAGAGCCAAATTCGGAAAGCAAATTGCTAAAATAATGACTAAATTTTATAAAATACTATCATGACGCCCAGACAAATAGCTGCTAATTTAAAAAATCAATATTTTTATAACCTTGCTAAGAAAGCCTATGATAAAGCTACCGCCAAACATTTTTTTTTAGACAAAAATAAATTTGACGAATACATAGAAAAATATAAAACTATTGAAGCTAAGGCGCATTGGGATTATTCAGACGAAGCTCAAGAAAATATTGCGAAAGAACGTGTGCAAAAATTGATTGCATTCAATAATCATCAGATGCCTCAAAGTGTATGTGAAATTGGTCCTGGATCAGGCAGATTATTAAAACAATTTGCAGATTTAGGTTGTAAACAGGTATATGGAGTAGACATTCAACAACCAAATAATCCAGATTTAAGAATCAATTATGTTACAGATGGTGTGCATGAAATGAATCATATTGCCGATAATTCGATTGATTTTATGTACTCCATAGACTGCTTTGAACATATCCCTAATCCTGTAGATGGTATAAAAAAATGTCTTCAAAAACTTAAACCAGGAGGATTATTTTACCTACAAATAGGAGCTAATTATTTTTCGCCATGGGGGTTTCATTTTTATCATATTATAAAAATGCCTTATCCAAATATTTTATTTCCAGAAGAATATTTACAAGAATACGCTAAAGCTAAAAATCATACTTATCCATGGACAAATAGAGTTCCTGCCCACGAATATATTTCATGTTTAGAGAATTTGCCTTACGATGCACAATTGCAATGGCTTAAATATGATTATATGTGGTATTTTTCGAGATTTTTAAAAAAAGAAGTAGAAGTCTTTAAAGCCAAGAATAGACCTAACTTTGAAGATTATTACATAGGTGAGATTTATGCATTAATTAAAAAATCAGAAACAACAGAATACTTAAGATAGTGATAGATATTTCCGTTATTCTCCCTGTATATAATGCTGCAGATTATTTAGCTGAAGCCATTGAAAGTATTTTAAAACAAACTTTTCAAAATTTTGAATTATTGATCATTAATGATGGCTCAACAGATAATTCAAAAGAAATTATCAATTCATTTGTAGATACTCGTATCAGATATATTGAAAATAATGGTAATAAAGGATTAATATATTCCTTAAATCGTGGAATTGAAGAGAGCATGGGAACATACATTGCGCGCATGGATGCGGATGATATTGCATTGCTTGATAGATTTAAAATTCAATTTAATTTCATGGAACAAAATCCCAAAATTGGAGCTTGTGGCACCTATGCTCAATATTTAGGCGATAGAGAAGGTTTTTGGAAATATCCAGTTGATGATAAAGAAATAAGATGTCGGTTAATGTGGGGATCTTCAATCATTCATCCAACGGCATTGATAAGAAAAAATATTTTAAATACCTATCAAATTAAATTTAGTGAAGAGTATCTTGCGGCCGAGGATTATAAAATTTGGGTTGATATTAGTAAAGTAGCTCAATTACATAATATTCCAGAAGTTCTATTAAAATATAGAACACATAACCTTCAAGTTACTTCTACCAGAAGCAATGTGATGGATAATACGAAAACTAAAATAATATTTGAAAACATCGTATCATCTGGCGTTAATCTTTCAAAACCTGATTTTGATATATTGTTTAAGTTTATCACCTATAAATACAGCTTCAAAATTGATGAAT
>JANYGR010000484.1 GCA_025359355.1 Bacteroidota bacterium
CATAAAAATGCTGGTGCGAGTTAAAGTGCCAGTAAGAGTGGTACTATGTGGTGTATACGAAGGAATGGAAATTAATGAAGATTATTTGAATATTGCGTACAAAACAAAAGGCTCCCTTCATACGATTGAGCAAGATATTACAGATTTAATGAAGCAGAGTACGGGTAAGAAGTTTAACATTAATGGCGTGGATTATATCATTAAAAATGGTAGCGTTAAAGTATTTTAAAGATTCCCTTAAATCTGTTATCTTTACACGTCATTTTTTGTGCGCATCTACAACAACATATCCGAAATTACAACTTTACAAAATGCTATTGTAACAATAGGTACGTTTGATGGTGTGCATTTAGGTCATCAAAAAATTATCAAACGTTTGCTTGAAATTAAGGAACAACAAGGTGGAGAAACTGTTTTGTTTACTTTCGCACCACATCCACGCAAGGTGTTATTTCCTAATCAAACAGATTTACGTTTAATTACAACTACTGACGAAAAGTGTGAATTATTAAAACACTTTGGGATCGATCATGTGCTTGTTTATCCCTTTACTAAAGCCTTTTCGCAGATGCAAGCCAATGATTATGTAACTGAAATAATTGCTAAAGGATTACATACTAAAAAATTAGTAATAGGCTACGATCACCGTTTTGGTAGCGACAGAGAAGGAAATATAGATACATTAAAAGCTTTATCTGTAGCCAATCATTTTACAGTTGAAGAAATACCAGTACAAGAAATTAATATGCTCAATGTGAGTAGCTCTCGTATACGCAAAGCCATTGAAGATGGAGACATTGATACAGCGAATGCTTATTTAGGGTATCATTTTTTTATCTCAGGGGAAGTAGTTAAGGGCAAGCAATTGGGGCGAACTATTGGTTATCCAACAGCTAATATTGCGGTAGATGATGAAGATAAATTAATTCCTAAAATAGGAGTGTATGCCGTTAATGTGTTGATTGACGAGGTAAAACATAAAGGCATGCTCAATATTGGAACTAATCCCACAACAGATTTTGATAACAAAGTAAAAATAGAAGTCAATATCTTTGATTTTGATAAAGAACTATACGGACAAAAGATTAAGGTAGAATTTATTAAACACATACGTGATGAACAAAAATTTGCTAACTTAGATGAACTCAAACAACAGTTAGCAAACGATAAAATAGCTTGTACTTATGTTTAAATTCAAATTGATATTTTTATGCGTGTTCAGCTTTTTTATTTCGAAGGCGCAGTTATTGGATTCTTTATCCTTAGACACATTAACTGGTATTACCAGTTTACAAGAAGCACTCAAAAACCCTGATGCTGTTATTAAATTAGTATTACGCAAACAACATTTGAAATCCTTTCCACTAGAGATTTTGAAATTTAAAAATTTACAATATTTAGATATTAGTAAAAACACCATTAAGGAATTACCTGATAGTATTGGCCAGTTAACGAATCTCCAATATTTTGCTTGTAGTAAAACGGGACTGGAACGAATTCCAAAGCAAATAGGTAAGTTGGTAAACTTAACCTATCTTAACTTTAATCAAAATGATTTAGTAATGTTACCCCCGCAAATAGGAAATTTAGAAAACTTAAAAATGTTGGATTTGTGGAGTAATAATTTAGATGATTTCCCTGCAACACTCTCTAATCTTAAGGCTTTGAACGTGATGGATCTTCGTAATATATTAATGAGCGATGATTTACAAAAACGCGTTAAAGATATGTTGCCAAAAGCAACGGTTTATTTTTCGCCAAGCTGTAAGTGTAAGTGGTAGCTTTTTAGGCACCTATCTTTTTCAACTGCTCTTCCACAGTATTCTTTCTTTAAATATTTTCTTATTCAAAAGTTTATACTCGACTAAGTAATTAGTATTGGCGGATATTTTTTTTAATTAATTTTTATTCATAATTTCGTTAAAAATAAATTAAAAGTTATGAAAAAGAAAATATCCTATTTGTTTGTATTTTATTCTTTTATTTTAAATTCACAAGTGAGTGTTAAATGGGTTAATAATTTTTTTACAGGCTCAGGTGTATATAATGGAGTATCAATTATAAATGATAGTAAAAATCGTGTTTATAGTGCAGGAAATAATGGAAACGCTTATATAATGCGATTCAATGAAAATACAGGGGCAAGAAAATGGTACGATTCATTAATTGCCACCTCAACTGTGAAATTGAAATGTGACGCAGATGGTTTTTTGTATTTTTTAGGAACCTCTCATAATACAACAAGTTCTACAGATAATTCGGATGTTTTAATTGCCAAATATGACTCACTGGGAAATAAATTATGGCAAAATATTTATAATGACTCATTAGATTTTGGCGATTATGCTATCGATATTGAGTTTGATAATACAGGAAATGTATTTGTAATGGCTAATACCGAAAATAACTCGAATCAAATTTCTTATAGGAATAATATTACTTTGTTTAAATATAATCCATCAGGAGCATTACTTTGGAAAAAATTATATGGAAATGTTTCAGCAAACTCTGAATATGGTTATGACCT
>JANYGR010000488.1 GCA_025359355.1 Bacteroidota bacterium
CTTGATAAAGGTGCTGACGTGTGCGTGATTAATACCTGCTCTGTTACCGAAAATGCAGATAAAGAGTGCAAGCAAATTGTAAAGTCTGTATTAGCACATAACCCTGAAACCTTTATTGCTGTGGTTGGTTGCTATGCTCAATTAAAACCTGATGAAATTTCTAATATCGAAGGAGTAGATGTGGTTTTAGGTGCTTCCGAAAAATTCAAGTTATTAAATTACATTAATTTTTCTGGCAAAAACATCGATACAGAAATTCATAATTGTGAAATATCAGATGTACATACGTTTGTGGATTCATATTCTGTAGGAGATAGGACACGTTCTTTTTTGAAAGTACAAGATGGTTGTGATTATAGCTGTACGTTTTGCACCATTCCTTTAGCGCGCGGTAAAAGCCGAAGCGATACTATTGAAAATGCCGTTGCTAATGCAAAGAAAATAGCAGCAAGTGGCGTTAAGGAAATTGTATTAACGGGTGTTAATTTAGGTGATTTTGGTTATGGTGTTGATATTGATACTGAAACAAAAAAACATAAAGAGTATAATTTTCTTGATTTAATAAAAGCATTAGATGCTGTTGAAAACATTGAACGAATTCGCATCTCATCTATAGAGCCTAATTTATTAAAGGATGAGGTTATTGAATTTGTGGCTCAATCCAAACGTTTCGTTCCTCATTTTCATATTCCTTTACAAAGTGGTAATGATGAAATATTATCAAAAATGAAACGCCGTTATAAGCGTGATTTGTATGCAAATAGGGTTGCTAAAATAAAAGGGTTAATGCCTAACTGTTGTATTGGAGTAGATGTGATTGTTGGTTTTCCTGGCGAAACAAACGAACATTTTTTAGATACTTATAATTTCATTAATGGCTTAGATGTTTCTTATTTACATGTATTTACATATAGTGAGCGTGATAATACAGAAGCTGCTACTATGGAAGGTAAAGTAGAATATAGCGAACGTAAACGTCGTAATAAAATGTTACGAATTTTATCTGCTAAAAAATTAAGAGCCTTTTACGAAAAACATCTTAACCAAGAGTTTACTGTGTTATTTGAACATGAAAACAAAAATGGTATTATGAATGGCTTCACCGAAAACTATATTAAAATAGTGTATCCTTATGATGAGAACTTGGTAAACAAATCATTTACGGTTACTACTAAAGCGATTACGGAAGATGGCTTTGTAAGTGCTGATTTAGTAAGCGTTTTAGCAGTATAAATTTTAAACTGGCTCTAAGGTTTTACTAATTTAAATTCTTTTTTTCTTTCAGAAGAAGTCCCCACATCAGAAACAATAAGGGTTTCGATAATATCTTTATAACCCGATGAATTTACGGTGATGTTATAGGTTCCTTCAGGCAGTGCCATAATAAAGGAACCCGTTTGAGGATTAGGAGAAAAGCTATATTCTTTTTTAGTTGTTTTTTCAACAGTAGTGATTGTTGCGATAATTTCTTTGGGTGTTTTTGTTGAATCTGTAAAGGCAATTTCACCTTTATAGATGATATGTTTTTTATGGGCATTAAACTTAATGCGGTATATATCTAAATCACCATAGCCACCAGGTCTTAGGGCACTGATGTATCCTACCGAATTATCGGCAGATATACTAATACTACGATCATCATCTGTGGTATTAATCGGATATCCAAGGTTTACAGCCTTACTCCAATTATTTGTTTCAGGATCCCATGTGCATTTAAATAAATCAAATCCTCCTATACTATTATGTCCTTCTGATGAAAAATAAAGTGTTTTTCCATCAATAGCTAAGTATGGAAAATCTTCATTATAAGGACTGTTTACATGGTCATTGAGTTTTTGAGGTTCGCCCCAAGCGCCAGAGGGCAACATTCTACACATATATATATCTGTTGTTTCTTCTTCATTGTCTTTATCTTTTCTTACAAAAAAAATGGTATTACCTTCATCGCTTACAGAACCAGAGTGTTCAATTTTTTTATTGAATTGTTCAGCTAAAGGAATTACTTTTTGAAAAACAGACCCTTTCTTTTTAGATGAAAATAAATCTCCATAAACATCCATGTGATCCAGATATACAAGCATTTCAGAGCCATCTGCTTTTAATCCTACAACTTGCTCATCTAAAGCTGTATTAATAGATGGCCCAATATTATGCGCTTTTCCCCATTTTCCATTTACAGCAATACTTGTGTAAATATCGGAAGAATAATAACCATCGCCTTCAATTGCCCCGCCAATATTGCCTTTTCGGCGAGAGGTGAATGCTAAGAAATTTTCATCCTTTGTAATCCATGGGTAATAATCGGGATAAGCAGAATTTAATTCTTTTCCTAAATTATGAAAAGACACGTTGACAGGCTGTTTCATGAGTTCTTTCGCATTCTTACATTGCTGAATACGAACATTAGCCTTAGCTGATTGTTTAGGAACAAGTGTTTTATATTTTTCTAACGAAGCAATAGCTTCATCTAATTTATATGCTAAGGCATAAGCATAACCTAATTCAAACCAAGCTTCGGGTACAAATTTTTCTTCTTTCACCACATATTCTAAATACTTAATGGCTTCTAAACGATTGGTATTAGTGTTTAAATAGCATAGCGCCATTTTGTATTGTAGTTCTCTGTTATCAGGAATAGATTTATAAATTTCTTTATAAATTTCTAAAGCGGTCACATAATTTTTAATAGCTAAATACTCATCACCATCAATAATCTCGTATTGCTGCTGAACGAGTCCTTTGTTTTGGCTATGAAGCGTGTTAAGAAGACATAAACAAACGACAACATAAATTAACCATTTAGTCATTATTTAAAATTACTAAATATATTTTTAAATAACTATTAGTTTGAAATTTCCACAAATTTTAACAAGTTCTAAGCTTCTTTAAACACTCTATTTAAGCGTTTTAGTAGTATAAACATTACGATTGTGGCTACTAATAATAAGCAAAAGTTGAGCAAATAAAAATCGGCTTTATTATCAAATTTATCCCAGTTTTTGGCGAGTACACCACTGATTTTATTGCCAATAGCAGTTGCTAAAAGCCAGCCACCCATCATCAACGATGTATATCTTGCAGGAGAAAGTTTTGATACCATCGATAATCCCATGGGACTTAAACATAATTCTCCAATTGTGATGATTCCATAATTACAAATTAACCATAATGCACTTGCTTTATTGATGCCATTGTTTGTGTAATGTACAGCCAATACCATAATTAATGTTGATAAGGCGGAGATTAATAATCCGTAGGCAATTTTAGTTGCAGTTGTTGGTTCCTTTTTTCGTTTGCGTAAAAACCCAAAAAATAAAATAACGAGTGGCGTTAAGATGATTACGAAAAATGGATTGATGGTTTGAAATAATTCGGTTGGAATTAAGGTTAAGCTCTCACCTTTCTTTGGATATTTTTCAGGTTCTAAATTTTTAAAATAATAAGGGTAGTCTATACACTTAATAGCAACCCCCTCTTTATTTTTGATACGTCTGAAATGTTCATCCAATTGGTAAACAGAGTCGTTTTTGGCAACTACTGAATTGTCGCACTGTCCAAGGAACTTAGCGACTGGTAATATAGCGTTTGGCATTTCTCTATCGGTGTATTTATCGGCATACGTTGTTAAAGCACTTCCGTTTAATTTAAATACTGACCAAAAAATAATGACTATCCCGAAAATGGTAAACATCGTTAGCATTGGTTTTCTTTCTTCTACATTGCAACTTTTATAAACCGTTGAATAAAAAAAGATAATAGGAATACAGGCACAGAAAAAAGCATCGGTACTATCACTTCCTAAAACAGAATCAGGTATAAACCAGCCTATAGCAGCAAAACCAACGGCTACCGCTAATACTTTTAAAAATCGCATAATAGTAGATTGACTTTCCGGAGTTGTTTCTTTTCTTACATCAGCGTGTTTGTAATGTTTCATGCCAACCCAAAACGTGATAACGCCAATAAACATGCCTATGCCCGCTGTAATAAATGCCCAATTCCAACCGTATTTTATTCGCATAAATGCGGCAACAAATGGACATACAAATGCACCTATATTAATACTCATATAAAATAAGTTGTAACCTGTATCTTTATTGGCTATGTATCGAGGGTCGTTGTATAAATTACCTAAAAGCGTAGATATATTTGGTTTAAAAAAGCCGTTACCAATAATCATAGTTGCTAATGATATGTAAAATGCCCATTCTTCTCTTACAGAAAGTAGGCAATAACCTACACCCATTAATATACCACCCAATGTGATGGAAAAACGATAGCCCAACTTCATATCTGCTAATAGCCCACCGATAAAGGGAGTTAGAAACACACAGGCTATAAAGGTACCATACACATCTGATGCTTTTGATCCTTCCCAACCAAAGCCACCTTTGTCGTAATCAGCAGTCATGTATAAAAAGAAAATCCCGATCATTAAATAATAACCAAAACGTTCCCAAAATTCTGTAAAAGCTAAAAAGAACAATCCTTTCGGATGTTTAGAAGTTGATGCCATAAACTGTTTTTTGATAAAGATAAAAAAATGAAATAAGTAAGCAATAAATTTTGCTAAGCTAAACTCCTAAAGTCCTGTATATTTCTTAAATAATTTAATAGCAATTGCTAATAAAATAATACCGAATACTTTTTTAAGAATGGCTATACCTCCAATACCTAATAGGTTTTCCAATCGTTGTAGGTTTTTTAAAACGACATACACGATTCCCACATTCAATATAATAGCAACAATAATGGAAACAATATTATACTCTGCGCGAATAGATAAAAGCGTTGTCAGTGTTCCTGTTCCCGCGATAAGAGGAAAGGCTAAAGGTACTACTGATGCGGTTGCAGGCATGGTGTCTTTAGAAATTTGAATTCCTAAAATCATTTCCATAGCCACAATAAATATTAGGATTGAACCAGCAATAGCGAAATCTCCGATAGAAATCCCAATGATCTCTAAAATGGTATTTCCTACAAATAGAAACACCAACATAATACCTAATGATACAAGGGAAGCCTTAGGGGCGTTAATTCCTCCTGCCTTTTGTTTTAAGTTGATAATAACAGGAATTGACCCAATAATATCAATAACGGCAAAAAGAACCATTGTTACTTTTAAAATCTCGATGACATCAAATTTTAATTCCATAGTTATTTGTTTTTGCAAAGATACATTTATAAAAAATAGTGTGTAAATTTAAAGGATAAATTAAAACACATTTCATGAAAAAAATAGTAATCCCAATCATAGCTTTATTTGTTATAAGTGCTTGTAATCAGCTTAATTCTAAGAGTGAAAAAACAGTGAAAGAAGGAGATGATACGGTTGCAAACGTTGATATTTCTGTTTCTAAGCTAGATGCGCTTACTAATTTAGTTGAAGAAGAAGAACAGCGACATGCTAAGGAACATAAGTTACTATTTACAGCGCATGGTTCAGAACCTGGTTGGTATGCTCAGTTTTACAGCGATAAATTAAAATTAGTTGTCGATTACGGTAAAGATAGTTTATGGATTGAAGATACCTTTGAAAATTTGGACGATGCCAAAGGTTATAATTATTCAAAAGCGAAAAGTGAAAATGGCGAAAAATATGCTTTAACAATCTCTATTGCTAATACACCTTGTGTTTATATCGCTAGTGGTGATAAGGAAGATAGAAACGTGACCGTAAAATTAAATAATAAAACCTATAAGGGTTGCGGTAGTTTTGCTAAATAAAATAATACCTGTTTACACGTCATTGCGAGTGTTCCTTTACGAAGCAATCTCACGCACAGTATTATTTGAGATTACTTCGTTCCTCGCAATGACGAACGGTGTATTCAATAATATGGCATTAATAATACTCTAACGTATAAACTATTTTATACGACGTATATCCTTCTCAATTAATCCTAATGTTTTTTTTAGTTTAGATTTCATCCCTGGAGATCCATCATTAGTACTTAAATGAGTTAGTAGTAATTTTAATTCGTGCAATAATTCGGGATAGGGTTTAGAAATTTGGTAAATGACAGTTATTGCAAAACTGCGAATGGCAATTGCTTCCGAAGGATTCTTAACGTATTCATAACACTTATCTATCATAAACGATTGATGTTTTGTAGGAACATCTTGCTCTTGAAATAAACGGAGTGTACTGCGAATTACGCCATTATGTAAGGGTTTGTTTTTAAGATTTAAAATAAAAGTTGAATAATAAGGCTTCACACAAGATGGATCAATATCGCTACAATGGCTTAAAACCCACATGGCTCGGCTGCTCAGCAAGGGATCTTTTTCTAACGCTAGTTTTATTAGTTCAGTAATCTGGTGTGATTTTAAAATTTGCTTAGCTAATTCTGGTGCTTTAAACACTCTTATTTCTGCTAACAATTCCTCTTTAATTTTCATTTGATATTAATAACACTAATTTAACCATAATATATAATTTTCTACTATCTTAGGCACTCATTTTTTTGATCGATTGAAAACTATACCACATATCGAAACCTTGTCTCCTAATGATATTAATCAACTTCAGGAATCGAAACTTGTCGAGTTGTTGGCTTATGTTAATTCAAATTCTAAATTTTATCAAAACCGTTTCAAAGAATACGGAATTGATAGCTCTACCATAAAGACTTTAGATGATTTACAACAAGTCCCCGTAACCACTAAAGATGATTTGTACAAGCATAATTTTGATTTTATATGTGTTGCTCCTGATAAGTTGATTGATTATGTTACTACGAGCGGTACGCTGGGAGATCCTTTGACCTTTGCTTTGACAGATAGTGATTTAGAACGATTAGCTTATAACGAACATATTTCTTTAGCTTGTGCAACTGGAACTAAGCAGGATATTTATCAATTAATGACTACCATCGACAGACGTTTTATGGCTGGAATGGCTTATTTTTTAGGCATTAAGCAAATGGGAGCTGGCGTGGTAAGGGTAGGGAATGGGATGCCTGAATTTCAGTGGGATACTATCAAACGATTAAATCCAACCATTGCCATTGCAGTTCCATCTTTCATTGTTAAACTAATAGAATTTGCCGAAGCAAATAATATTGATTATAAAAATTCGAGCATTAAAAAAATAGTGTGTATCGGTGAGCCGATTCGTAATGAAGATTTCAGCTATAACACATTAGGAAAACGAATTACTGATAAATGGCCGGTGCAATTATTCAGTACTTACGCTTCCACAGAAATGGGAGCAGCCTTTACCGAGTGCGAAGCGGGTAGAGGCGGGCATCATCATCCTGAATTGTTAATTGTTGAATTTTTAGATGACGCCAACAAGCCTGTAAAAGAAGGTGAAGCAGGAGAATTAACGGTGACGACTTTAGGTGTAGAAGGTATGCCTTTGATCAGATTTAAAACAGGTGATATTTGCAAAGCACATTACGAACCATGTTCTTGCGGAAGAACCACTCTTCGGATAAGCCCTATTTTAGGACGAAAGCAACAGATGATTAAATTTAAAGGCACGAGTTTATATCCACCTGCCTTGTATGATATTTTAAACACTGTGCCATATATTAAAAATTATATCATCGAAGTATTTACCAATGATATTGGTACTGACGAAATTGAAATACACATAGGTTGTAACCAACCACCAGAAAATTTTGATAAAGATTTAAAAGATCACTTCAGAGCAAAGCTGAGAGTTGCCCCCACCATTATACTCGAAACACCCGAAAACATCAGTAAACGGCAATTGCCAGAAATGAGCAGGAAGCCAATTACATTTATTGATAGAAGATGAGCAATCGACTAGTTTATATATTATGCTTATTCGTAAATGTGTTTCTTATAGAGGCACAGAATTATTGTGCATTTGTAAAGTTACATGATGATAGATCTGCATATATTGACACCCTAGGAAAAATAACATATCTTGAAGAAGATGAAATAAAAGATAGAATACATATATCAAGTTATCTTTTTCCTATTAAAAATGGTATAGGAAGATTGAGACATAATGAAATATTTACCTTTATTGATTCAAACGGTAAATCCATTTTTGGAATTGATTTTGAAAAAGCTGAAAATTTTAACGAAGGGATGGCAGAAGTTAGAGTGAAAGGAAAATGGGGTTTTATTAATGTAAATGGAGAAATGGTCATACAGCCTCAGTTTTTTGATAGCCATAAATTTTCTTGTGGATTATCTGTTGTAAGTCAAAAAGGAAGTCATGGTTATATGAACACTAAAGGGCAAATTGTTATTATACCACAATTTGATCGTGTTTGCCATTTTGTAGATAATAAAGCATGGGTTTTAAAAGATGGTAAATGGGGATGTATTAATAAAATGGGAGTTTATTTAATTGCCCCACATTACAGTGATACAAAAGATTTTAGTGAAGGCTATGCTTGGGTAAATAAAGATAGGCTATGGGGTTTAGTGGATTCAGTTGGGAATTATTTAATTGCACCAGATGATAGAAACCCTTTGATTTATGGACATAATGCAACCTTTAAAATTTTCGGAAATTTTAATAATGGCTTAATTATTAGTAAAGTAAATAATAAAGTAGGCTATTGTGATAAAACATTAAAAAAAGTTATTCCTGCAAAGTTTGAAAAAGCATTTGATTTTCAAAATGGATTTGCTTGTGTTAAAATTGATGGATTATGGGGTATTATAGATACAACTGGTGGATATAGAGTAGAACCAAAATTTAATGATATTAAATTAGGTTTGTATGATTTATATCCAGCAAAAAATGATAATGATTTGTGGGGTTATATTAATTCAAAAAGTGAATGGGTAATTAAACCACAATTTAACAATGCCTATAGTTTTCAGTTACTAAAAAATTAAATTATGACAAAGCCTTATATATCAGAACCGCCCAAAACAATTAGTGATTTTGCTAAAGAATTTGATTTCGAAAATTTACGTACTTACTATGATTCGGAAACTGGAGAAGTTATGCAGCGCATTGCCCACCATCCGTCTTACATCAAAGCAATGGCTTATTTTTGGCCAGAAGTTACCGAGCAACAAGCAATTAATAAAGCGCTTAGTATTAAATCGGCGTATGAATTTCAAAAGGAATATATGGACCAAGCTATTTGGTCTATTATTCATAAAAGCTCTACGGGGCTTACGTATAGCGGTATAGAGCATTTAGATAAAAACAAAGCTTATTTATTTGTAGCTAATCACCGCGACGTATTATTAGATAGCGCTATACTTCAAGTGATATTAGTGAAAGAAGGTTTTTATACTTCTGAAATCACCTTCGGTTCTAACTTAATGGACGAAGGTTTTATTGAGGACTTTGTAAGTATGAATCGTATGTTTACAATACAACGCGAAGGTACAGCCAAAGAGCTTTATGCGTTTTCTCGCCAATTGAGCGCTTATATTCGACATACCATTATTGATAAAAATGTAAGTGTGTGGATAGCTCAACGTAATGGACGAACTAAAGATGGTAACGATAGCACGCAAACAGGTTTATTAAAAATGTTGAACCTGAGTGGAGGTAAAGATTTTGAAAAAAGTTTTTCCGAATTAAACATTGTTCCTCTCACGATCAGTTTCGAATACGAACCTTGTGATGTATTAAAAACTCAAGAATTATATTTTTCATCTCTTACTGAAAAATATGTAAAAGCACCTGGCGAAGATTTAATTTCGGTGTTTACTGGTGTAAAACAACCTAAAGGAAAAATACATGTAGCCTTTGGAAAGCCTATAGATAAAGAACTTTCAACCATTAGTCCTGAGTTAAACGAAAATGAAAAGATAAAAGTATTAACGTCTATTATTGATAAAGAGATTCATCAAAATTACCAATTGAATGCCGTTAACTTTATAGCTTACGATTTACTAAAGCAAACAACCCGCTTTGAGGATAAATATTCTGCTACTGAAAAAGCGGAATTTATAACCTACGTTAACACACAGTTGGCTAAAATAAATGGCAAATACGATGTGCTAAAAGATTTGTTTTTAAAACTCTATGCTAATCCTGTAATTAATAAGTTGGGGTTATAATAGGAGTAATACTTTTGCAATTGCTTTGATGTCTGCAAGGCTGAAGCGCTTGGTTACCGCTAACGTTTTCGCGGTTTGCTTCGGCCGTATTGGATCACGCAATTGCGTGACTACCGAAATGCTTAAATAAAGATACAAATGTTGCTATGCAATTGCAAAGAAAAAATTATCACGCTTTTGTAAATGCTTTGATAGTCTGTTGCACTCTTTCGGCGTGATCTGCAAGGCTAAAGCGAACGCGTGTTAATGCGTTAAGCGCCATTTAGTTTAAACACAGCTCTTTTCTTGCTATCAATAGCTCTGTTTGTCTTCGAAGTCGAATTTCTTGTTATGGATTTCTAGTATAGTGTCTATTCAGTTAGTCGAAACATTAAACTCGGAACTTAATACGTCACAATCTTTTTGATGAACTCCTGTTTACCATCCGTCACCTTCACCCAATATACACCTTTACTATAATCGCTTAAATCTATTTCTTTGCTCGGTATCGCACGGGATAGAGAAGTATGATCTGTATACATAATTTGTGATAAAGCATTTACAATAGTAATTGTATAATTGGATGGCTCAGATACTTGTATGGCAATGGTAAACTTACCTTCCGTTGGATTTGGATAGACCGTCAGCACATTATCCGCATCCACTTCTTTGATAGCCGTGGCAGTTGCCGAAGAAAGGTTGATGTTATCAATATAAATACTTTGTCCGTAATGACTTCTGTTTTGAAATGCGAAAAACACATTGGCTTGTCCTACAAAACCAGATACATTAATAGTTTCCGTTCGCCATTCACTGGCATTAGCAGGCGAAAAATAACCGCCATTTGTTCCAGATACCGTAGCCAACGTGCTACCACCTTTGGTATAAATAGGGTTAAACGTAACGCCACAATCAGTAGAAGCCAACACCACCAAAGTATCACTATAAGACGTATCGTACACCTGATATGCCACATCAAATACCAATGCAGGATTTGTAGCCGACGAAAAATCATATTTCGGTGTTCTGATCTCATCCCTCGAACCAATAACGCTGTTGTTATAATTATCAAACTGTATACAAGATGTAGAACTTTGCGAACCAATGGTATTATTTCTGAGCCAGGTAATGCCATCTGTATGGTCATCCACCAACTGCCAGTTAGTAGGAGGGAAGGTAGTTGCAGCGAAACCTTCAGATAATGGTAAGGCATTAACCGGTGACACCGTCACATAAAGCGTTTTGGTAGCCGTACTACTTCCAATACTATTAGTTGCCGTTAACGTCACAGCATAGGAACCAGGCGTAGTATACGTAACAGCAGGCGTTTGAGAAGTAGACGTAGCAGGAAAACCATTAGGAAAAGTCCAGCTCCAGGCAGTGGCAGAACCTAAGGTTTGTTCAGTAAATTGTATGGTTTGTCCAACACAAATAATTGTTTTATCCGCTGTAAAATCTATATAAGGCGCTACTTGTTTTACCATGGGACTTCGCCAAATACCTCGCCCGTAATAATACACGTCCAGTGCACTATTAGCAGAACTGTCATTATAAACCATTAAATTAGATATGTTGCAAATGCTTGGTAACCCTGTAGAATATGGTACCCAATTCGTCATCGTTATATCTTTATAGTAAATACCAATGGCATTGCATACATACATGGCTTCGTTGGTAGAAAAATGATCGTGATAAATTTTAGATATATTCACAACAGGAAGGTTAGCTGTAACGTTAGTCCATGTTGCACCCTTATTAACCGAGCGATACACTTTAGAGCCACAGCTTAAATACACCACATTCACATTGTTTTTTATACCCGTCACGCTTGCTGCCAAATTAGTTGCTGCCGGTGTGGTGTAGCTTGTAAATGTTGGTGATACTGACAGTGCATTATCGCTTCTATAAATTTTATTATTAACGGCAACCGTATACAACACATTTGTATCAGCCAAAGAAGAGTGCATACTTTTTACTGTGGAACTAAAGGTGCTTATAGCAACCCAAGTAGGAGAGGCGGTATGTATATCTTTACTTCTATATACATTATTAGTTGCGCCAAACATTAAGTTGTTTTTGCGACGGTTAAATTCCATCTCACCAATCTCCGTAATACTTCCCTGTGGTAACGGATAATTAAAGGTCACATCAGATCCATTAGCAATTACATCGCGTCGTTTACCCGTATTATAATAAACCGTGCGATCATCTACATACGAAAAAGAAGGATGCCCGTCCCAATCACCACCCCTGTTGGTTTTCCATAACGAGTTAGAAAAATATTCTTCGCCATTATCTTGTAAGCCACCATCCATCATATCCTTTCTAACATCACTCTGCGCTGCATTATAAAATTCAGCACAATAAAGCCCATCGCATCGTGGGTGCCAGTCTGCCGAAACACCACCATTGGTATTGAGCCACACGCCACCGTCATTGGCATTAAATAACTGCGTTGGATTAGCAGGATTAAATGTAATATGATGCATATCCGTGTGAAGATCGATAGCCCAATCCGTTAATTTTGTCCAGGTAACACCAGCATCAATGGATTTCCACACACAGTGAGAAGCCAAATAAACTATATTGGCATTGGTAGGATCGCAAGTCATACTGAAATTATAATCACCTTGCCCACCACCCGTAATATCATAACCCACTAAGCTTTGTGCAGGATTGTGATAAACCGTAGTAAACGAAAGCCCACCATCAATGGATTTTAAAATAGTACCTTCATCAGTTACCATACCCACATATACAATCGATACATTAGCATTACTCACGGCAATGCGCATCCCATTACCACTGCCACCTCCCGGTATAACCACACCGTTAGTAATTTGAGTCCAAGTTGAACCAAAATCAATAGAGCGCCAAAACTGAGAAGACGTTACTGCATATAAAATAGTATTACTACCAGGTTGTTTTACCATATTTTTAAAATCACCCCCCGATTTCACTAAGCTCCAATTAGCCCCCGCATTAGTCGATTTATAAATACCAACCGATGTAGCGGCAACAATATTATTAGAATTAGTGGGATCCATTAAGAGTTCAATCACTAATGCATTACCCATGCCCGTTGAAGTTTGTGCCCAAGTTGTGCCTCCGTTTGTGCTTTTCCAAACACCGAAGCCACCGCTGTAATAATTGGCATCCCCTGTTCCTACGTAAATTATATTTCCATTGGTATAATCAATGCATGACGAAGCGCAGGCTGTTGGTGGTAATTGTGTATCGGTACCAGTAGGATGCCACGAAAGCCCATTATTATTGCTGACAAATAAGCCACCCACACAGGCAGCATACATGTTTTGTGCATTAGTAGGATCAAATTTAACTTGGCAAACCCTGCCTAAACCATTGATTTGTCCTGATATATTTGTGGGGAATGTCGTATTTACGGGTGCCCAATTAGCAGTTTGTGCTTTAACCACAAAGGGTAAAATAAGCAGGAGGTATAAAAAATGTTTATTCATAGTTATTGAGATTAAATAGATGTATAATATTATTTTTGACGTGAGTCTTGCCATAATTTTAGTTTTTCATCCTGCGTGAGGATGTGTCCGTCTTCCTGAACATAAGGTAATACTAGTCTTTCCCAATGCTTGAATTTTTTATAATCAAATGCGTAGCGTTGACTTTCCTCTTCTTGTTTTTCTTTTTTTGATTTGAATAGTTCTTTTAAAAACGAATGTCGTTTTTCGCCGCTCCCATGCTGTTCGCCCATAATTTCATCTTCTTCGGAGGGAAGAGGTTTGTTTTTCCAAAACAGATCAAAGGCTTTTTTTGCTTCAAAGTAATTAGCCGATGGATCGTTCATCATTTGTATCCATAAGGGTTTACGTTCGTATTCCTTGTTACTATGATTTTGTGATTTCCCCTGCTTTGTAATCAAACACATGCATATAAGGATGAGTGTTATACTTAGTTTTGTTTTCATGTAAGTAGTTTTTGAAGTAAAAAACGTTTAGTCTGCTATTAGTAATCCACCACAAACTAGACCTAATATTTTGAAATTAAAAATAAATGATGACTGATTATTGGAATTCTATTATAATAGATCTCTTGCATAATTGTTATATAGAAAGCTGACAACACGGGTAATTAAGATTAATCAGCGTTATTCGTGTTCTATGTATTACGTGTTTTTGATTTATGAAAGAGTTCTAATGTAGTTCACGCGACCGCTTATTAGGTTGAAACAGGTATTATAATTTAATGCAAAAAAAGCTATTCATACACTCGTTTTTTTTACTATATTTGCCCGAATTTTAACACCGAAAATTCAACCAAATGGCTTCATCATTTTTAGAGAACAAATTTGTTCCAGAAGGATTAACTTACGACGACGTTTTATTAGTACCCGCTTACTCCGAAGTCTTACCTCGCGAGGTAAATATTGCCAGTAGCTTTACTAAAAATATCAAAATAAATTCACCCATCGTTTCTGCAGCAATGGATACCGTTACCGAATATCAAATGGCTATTACCATGGCTCAAGAGGGCGGTATTGGTGTGCTACACAAAAACATGACCATTGAAGAGCAAGCTCGTCACGTACGTAAAGTAAAGCGTAGCGAAAGCGGAATGATCGTTGATCCTTTAACGGTGCTTCAAACAGCTACTATTAGCGATGTGTTGGATATTATGGCGGAACATAAAATTGGTGGTGTGCCAGTGGTTGATGCCAATAAAACCTTTGTAGGCATTGTTACTAATAGAGATTTACGTTTCGAAAAGAATTTAAAGAAATTAATTAAAGAAGTAATGACTCCTGCAAATAAGTCAATAACGGCTTCCCAAGGCGTTACGCTTAAACAAGCAGAAGATATTTTACAAGATCATAAAATTGAAAAATTACCCATTTTAGATAAAAACAAAAAACTAATAGGATTAATTACCTACAAGGATATTATCAAAATTAAAGTACGTCCGAATGCCGCTAAAGATGAGTTAGGCAGATTAAGAGTAGCTGCAGCCGTTGGTGTGACACATGATACCATGTTGCGTGTAGATGCTTTAGTAGCAGCTGGTGTAGATGCTATTATTATTGATACAGCCCACGGACACTCTAAAGGTGTAATCAATATGTTGAAAGAGGTTAAAAAGAAATACAAAAAATTAGATGTGATTGTAGGTAACATTGCCACAGGTGATGCGGCTTTAGCTTTAATGAAGGCAGGAGCAGATGGTGTTAAAGTAGGTATTGGTCCCGGTTCTATTTGTACAACCCGAATTATTGCTGGTGTCGGTGTCCCTCAGTTATCAGCTATTATGAGTGTTGCCGAAGCATTAAAAGGGCGTTTGCCAATTATTGCTGATGGTGGTATTCGTTTCACAGGTGATATTGTAAAGGCCATTGCCGCAGGTGCTAGCACGGTGATGATGGGTGGTATGTTTGCAGGTGTAGAAGAAAGTCCGGGAGAAACAATTATTTTTGAAGGAAGACAGTTTAAAGCATACCGCGGTATGGGTTCTTTAGAGGCTATGCAAAAAGGATCAAAAGATCGTTATTTTCAAGATGCTGAAGACGATATAAAAAAATTAGTACCCGAAGGTATTAGCGGACGTGTACCTTTTAAAGGACATTTAGCAGATGTAATGTATCAATTAATTGGCGGACTAAGAGCGGGTATGGGCTATTGCGGTTCTAAAAACATTAAAGATTTGCAACAAGCGAAGTTTACAAAAATAACCACAGCCGGAATTAAAGAAAGTCATCCGCATGATGTTGTTATTACTAGAGAATCACCGAATTATACACGCTAAAGCGAATGATACATTATAAATTTTGAATGTTAAATTAATGACTATTTCAAAAATTCAACATTTAAAATTCAACATTTAAAATTATTAAAATATGATATTACCAATAGTTGTTTACGGCGACCCCGTTTTAAGAAAAAAGTGTGTGGATATAGAAAAAACGCACCCAAACTTAGAACAAATAATTAAAGATATGTACGAAACAATGTACGATGCCAACGGTGTTGGTATTGCTGCACCACAAGTAGGAAAGCCCATTCGTTTGTTTTTAGTGGATGCTTCTCCCTTTGCAGAAGTGGATGAAGACGAAGAGCCGGAATACAGTGAAGCTGAAATGAAAGAAATGAATGGATTTAAAAGAACATTCATTAATGCACGTATTATTGAGGAAGTAGGTGAAGAGTGGAAATTTAATGAAGGTTGTTTAAGTATTCCTAAAATCAGAGAAGATGTATTACGTAAGCCGGATGTTACCATTGAGTATTACGATGAGAAATTTAAAAAACATACCGAAACCTTTACAGGCGTTATCGCTCGTGTTATTCAGCACGAATACGATCATATAGAAGGGATTTTATTTACCGATAAAATAAACCCATTCAAACGTAAATTAATTGCCGGAAAATTAACGGACATATCTAAAGGTAAATTCAAAGCAGATTATAAAACACGTGTATACCAACCAAAACGATAATCAATGATACAATCTAATTATATGAAAAAAGCAATCGCTTGTGTTTCAGTAGCATTAATCTTTGCCTCTTGCGGAGGACATGGAGATGAGCAAAAAACAGAAGAAGTAAAAACAGATACTGTTGTTGTAAATCACGGCAACTGCGCTACATTTTACCGTGATGCCAAATCTTTAGATAGTATCTTAATGAAAGAGACCTCTGTAAAAAAAGATTTAGCCGAACGTGCAATCAATGCATTTAATACTTATGCATCTGAATGTATGAATGATAGTTTAGCGCCTATCTTCTTATTGAAGGCTGGTCAAGTAGCTCAATCCATTGCTAATTATAAGCAAGCAGAAGTTTTGTTAAGAAAGTGTACAACAGCTTTTCCTAATTTCAGAAACCGTGGAGCAGCCTTGTTTTTATTGGCGCAATTATTTGATGAATCAACGATGTTGAATAATGAAGCAGAAGCGAAAACCATTTATGAAGATATCATCAAATCTTATCCAAACACAGCTTGGGCGCGTGATTCGAAGGCATCTATTGCTAATTTAGGTAAAACAGATGAGCAATTAATTCAGGAGTTTTTAAAGAAGAATAAATAAGGTTTTAAAGAATCCTATTATTAATTGTCACGTCAAGTAGACATACTAGCTCTTTGTATGTCCTATCTAGAAGAGTTGCAAAAGCAGTCACTCCGTAAAGGTTATTTATTTGATCTAAGAGAAACAAAACTCTAACTAGCAGCTCTTCTTAAACGGTCGTTAATAGCCAATCCAAGACTTTCTTCAGGTAATAATTCACATAAAATAATGTCAACACTTGACGCATCCAATTCTCTTAAAAACGAAAACAAGTTAATAGCTGCTTCTTGATAGTTTTTAGAAGGTGAAAGATTTTTAATAATCATATTGGATTTAGAAATATGACCGTCACCAAAAGTGATGATGCCTAGTTTTTTATCGGCATACTGATATTGTAATTCGTTGATATTGCCAATAAAAATAGGTTTTTTGGGTGCATAATGGCTTTTTAACTGACCAGGAGCTTTGGGGTTACTCGATTGATTTAACTGAACAGATACAGTTCCTACAATTTTTTCAATGGCTTCGATAGCCAAGCCGCCCAAACGGTAAATGATAATCTCGCCTTGTTCTTCGCCAACAATCGTTGATTCCAGTCCCACTTGACAAGAACCTCCATCTAATATATAGTCTATTTTGGAGCCTAATTGATCGTTTACGTGCTTGGCGTTTGTGGGGCTTATGTATCCAAAAGGATTGGCACTAGGCGCTGCTAAAGGAAACGACAATTGTTTTAGTAATTCAAGTGTTAAAGAATGTTTGGGTATTCTAACTCCAACTCTGTCTAAACCAGAAGTTACTAAATCGGGAATATTATTTTTTTTGGGAAGTAATAAGGTTAAGGGGCCTGGCCAAAAGGTTTGTGCTAATTTCAATAAATTAGGATGTATTTCTTCTACAAATTCATTTACTTTTTCTAAACTATGAGTATGTACAATTAAAGGATCAAACGTAGGCCGGTTTTTGGCTTCAAAAATGCGAGCCACTGCCGTAATATCAAAAGCATTGGCGGCTAAACCATACACAGTTTCGGTTGGTATTGCTACCAATTGGCCATTTTCGAGTATTTGTTTGGCTTGAGATATGTCCGTTCCTATGGTTGCCACAACGCAAATATAATTTTTAAAACCAAATAATTTTATTTATCTTCGCAACTCAAAATTTTAAAATACATTATGGCTGAAGATTTAGTACAAAACGAACAAGAGGAAATTGTTGAAATAATTAAGGAAAAATCACCGAAGAAATCATCTTCTAATAAATTAGATTTTGGTGGAATGGAAGTGTTTTATGAGAATAACAAAAAAGCTATAACTTATGGTGGTGGCGCTCTTTTAGCTGTTGTTGCTATTTTTGCTTTTTTTAAATTTTACTGGTTACCTGGTCAAGAAACTGAAGCAAATACGGAAGCATTTTTTGCTCAAACATATTTCGAAAAAGACAGCTTTAACATCGCTCTTATTGGCGGTTTAAGTGTTGCTACAACGGAAGGACCTAAAACAATGATGGGTTTTAAAGACATCGCTGATTCTTATGGAATGACTAAAACTGGAAATTTAGCTAATTATTACTCAGGTATTTGTTTGTTACGTACTGGTAAATTTGCCGAAGCCATTGAGTATTTAGAAAAATATAAAGGAAAAGACGAAATGGTTGCTCCAGTTGCAATTGGTGCTATTGGCGATGCAAACATGGAATTAAATAATGTAGATGAAGCGATTAAATTTTATTTAAAAGCAGCAGAAAAATCTAATAATAATTTTACTACGCCAATTTATTTAAAGAAAGCAGCATTAGGCTATGAGTTAAAAGCGAACTACACAGAGGCTTTAGCAGCTTATGAGCGTTTGAAAAGTGAATTTGCAATGAGTACAGAAGCAAGAGAAGTTGATAAATATATTGCTCGTGTAAAAACATTAGGAAACATTCAATAAGTTGAATGATAACGAAAATTAAAAGGTGATATTTTATCACCTTTTTTTGTTTCATGAATTTAAAGTTTCAGCGTAATAATTACCAATAAAAAACTAACATAACGATTATGGCAAGCGAACAAAAAAATCTATCAACCTTTGAAGGAAGCGCTATTGCTGATGCTTCGGCAATGAAATTTGGCATCGTGTGGGCCGAATGGAATCATACTATTACTCATGCATTAATGCAAGGTGCTACAGATACGTTATTGAAACACGGTGCAAAGCCTGAAAATATCATTTCTAAAACTGTACCTGGCGCATTCGAGTTAACCTTAGGTGCTCAGTATATGGCAGAGTATGAAAATGTAGATGCTGTTATTTGTATTGGTTGTGTGATACAAGGAGATACGAAGCATTTCGATTTTATTTGTGATGCTGTGGCAAAAGGAATTACTAATTTAAATATCAAACATAATAAGCCTTTTATATTTGGTGTATTAACGGTTAATACTCAAGAGCAAGCGGAAGACCGTACAGGTGGAAAGCATGGTAACAAAGGCGATGAAGCTGCTGTAACAGCCATTAAAATGTTGGATTTAAAAAATAGTTTTGAATCACACAAAGGTAAAATAGGATACTAACGTTTTATTATTAAGCAGCTGATAAAAATAATTTAGTATATAAAAAGAATAATTTTTTGAGCGCCCTTATCTAATAATTAATCTTAATTAATCTAACATTCAAAAGACTCTATCAAACTATTTTCGTATAAAAAATTTACTAAGTTATCGTGCTTATCTTTTGAACCTTGTATACTGTAGGTTAATATCATTTCGCTTGATAATTTAGCATGGCTTGTACATTGTGCTCTTAGTTTACAATCTGAAATTATTTTATCTAATTCTATTATTTTACTGGCATTATGGCCTAATAGGCTAATCTTATATGTTTTTTCGGAATTGGTTGTATCAATGATGTTTTGAACCCAGGTAAAGCTTAATAATACAATCATAACAATCGCTAACGATAAAAAAGCAAACTCGTATTGCCCTAAACCAATACTCATCCCAATCGCCGCTGAAATCCAAATGGTAGCCGCAGTTGTAATTCCTTTCACGCTACTACCATCTCTAAAAATTGCACCTGCACCCAAAAAACCAACACCAGTAATAATGTTAGCGGCAATTCTTGCAGGATCTTTTTCGCCACCCATAATGATAGAGAGGATGGTAAATAAACACGAGCCTAAAGTAATTAATATAACAGTTCTAAAACCTACCGCTTTAGATTTGTATTCGCGCTCAGCGCCAATAATAGCGCCTACTAACAACGCAATTAATAATTTGAATAGATCGCTATTTATAGTGTCTGACATTTTGTTTGTGATTTTTTAGAGAATAAATGTAATAAAAATACATGGGTGTTATCTATAAAAATAAGCGTTAATTGTATGATTGGAAACATAAATCTGTTTAGTTAATTATTTATCCTTAAGGTTTGTATTTAAAATAAAAAGTTTAGTTATGCTGTAAATTTATTTGTTACTAATTAAATGCTGTGCATTATATATTTCAGTTGACAGATAAATTGATAACATTAAATAAATTAAATGATGATGAAATCAAAAATATTATTTCTCTTGTTTGTTGCTCTTCTTTGCATCCAAGGCTCTCTTAGAGGACAAGATACAATTCCAAAATATAAATCACATGCAGGTTGGGTTTCGTTAGGTGGTCGTAGCACCCTTAGCTTATTTGATTCGGATGGTAAAGGAATAGGGACAGGCGGACAATTCCGTGTACAACTTAGTAACCGTGTCAATACCGACTGGTTTGCGGATTATATATCAATTAATGTAAACGATAAGGTAAGAAGCGAATACATACACATAGGTTGGTCGGTATTGTATTACGTATTTAATAATCGCCAACATCCAAAAATTGTTCAGCCTTATATTGTTGCAGGGCATTGTTTTGATTATAATAAAAAAACAGTATTACTCCAACCTGGTATTAATAAAGATCGATGGGGATCAGCTGTTCAAGCGGGTATAGGTTCGCATTTTAATTTAACTGAAAGATTTGATATATCGCTTACGTGTCAATATATGATACATTTAACTAATGAGTTGGAAGTGGAAGACGATGGTACGACTGTGGATATTGTTGAACATAAAAATTCGTCTTTGGAAGGTCACCTTTTAACAACAGTGAGTTTAAACTATAAAATAGCTAAATTATGGAAAAAGTAAAAGCAACTCGTTTTACCCTTATAGTATTGTTATTCGTACAAGTTAGGGTACATGCTCAACAGGCTGATATTATTCGCCCAGGTTTAATAAGAGCACAATTAACTATTAGTCCTTCCTATATGTTTGGAGATAAACATACTTACTTTTATTTACATGGAAATTTAGAAGGATTTCTAAATAAAAAAATATCAGTAGTAGGCGAGACCTATTATTATTTAGGAGATCAAACGTCTAATAACAGTAAGTATGAATATAATCATTCGGTTTTCTTTGGGTTATCTCGACATTTCACTAAAAAAAATAATGATTTATATATAGGATTGCAACCTGGCATTTCTCTTACTAAATTAAATGCCAATGAAAATAATCTAACATCTACTTCGGTAGGCGTCAACCCTTTATTTTCGACAGTAGTTGGTTACAATTTTTTTGTGAATAGAGTGTTTCATTTTTTTGTTCAAACTCGCTTTATAACAGGAGAGCATAATTATGATATCCATCAATCTCTTACCGAATTAAGGTTTTCAGCAGGCTTAGGATTTAATTTGAATATGTTAAAAGCAAAATAGCGAATTACAATTATTCATTTTTTTTTGCTTGTTAATAATTAATAATATCATGTTTTCTTATATAAAATTGTATAATTGAAAATTACGGGCTTTGGTTTCTGTTATAAATTTGAATAAAGCATTGGATAATCCTTTTGAACAAAGGAAGAAAAATTGATAAGAGTTTTGATAATCTGAAGAAAATGCCTTATCTATCAAGTAAAGTAACTCTCTTTGTTTTCACACAAATAAAATAGAATATTTAGTATATTTATATCACTAATTATTCTTTTATGACTTTCTTATCTTCATTATCTAAACTGCTACTAAAAACATCTGTTATATTAGTGGTCTTCTTTTTAAGTTTCACTGCTAAGGCTCAACAAAAATATACTAGTTTATTATGGGAAATCACAGGAAATAATCTTTCCAAACCATCCTATTTATATGGCACCATGCATGTAAGTAATAAATTGGCATATCATTTATCAGATTCTTTTTTTGTAGCTCTAACTAGTGTAAACGTAGTAGGGTTAGAGTCTAATCCTGATCAATGGTTAGGTAATATGAAAAAATTAGGATTGCTTGAAATTCCCAATTATGGAGGAGCTAATACTAATTTTTATAAAGATGCCTTTAAGCTTGCAGTTCCTAATAATAAGCAGTTCACTGGTATTTTGGCCTATAATCCTGATTTGATTAATGGGCTGTTGTATCGTAATAATAATTACAATCAAGACCATGAAGAATCAACATACATTGATTTGTTTATTTACAAAGCAGGCTCTAAGCTTAATAAAAATATAGTTAGCCTCGAAGATTTTAAAACATCTATGGTAATGGCTACTAAAGCTGATACCCGCGATCCTAGCGAAGAATACGATGCCAGTAAAAAAAATGTTGATTTCTCAAAAGTACAAGCTCAAATTAATGATGCCTATCGAAACGGAAATTTAGATGCCTTAGATAGTTTGACTAAGTTGATAAATCCAAGTAAAAATTATCAAAAATATTTATTGGATGATCGCAACATTATTTTAGCACATAGTATTGATTCTATTTGTAAAATCAATACCATATTTGCAGGTATTGGAGCTGCGCATTTGGCTGGCGATAAAGGTGTGATAGAGCTTCTTCGTAAGATGGGATATAAATTACGTCCCATTACTAACATGGCTACTAAAAAGGGCATGAAACAAAAAGAAAACATTGAGTCTATTGTAAAAAAACTGCCGTTTAGTAAACATTATTCTAAAGATTCTTTATTTACATATGATTTATTTGAAGAACCGGTAGAACTCGCCAATATCGAAGGCTTTTCGTTTGCCTTAGCTACCGATATGGCTAATGGATCGTATTACACGATTTCTCGTCAAATAACGTATGCACCCTTATATAATTATAAGGTAACAAATATGCAGGCTAAAATTGATAGCTTGTTGTATGAAAGCATTCCAGGTAAAATTATTTCTAAAAAAGAATTAGTGAGCAATACAGGCGTTAAAGGCTTTGATATTACTAACCAAACTAAGCAAGGCGATTTGCAACGTTATCATATTTATATTTTAGAAAATGAGTTAATTGTTTTTAAAATGGCAGGAAAAGGAAACTATATGAACGAACCTGAAGCAATTCGTTTTTTTAATTCCATTAAATTTTTGCCAGAAAAAAAGAGTAGTCAAGTAACGTTTTCGCCTGAAACCAAAGGATTTGAAGTATCTATTCCATCAACGTACAAGTTTATCAATAATAAAAAAAGTGGTATACAAGGCATGGCTGAAGAACTATATGCATACAAAAGTATTGATAACAGTAGCTTTGGCGTAATGCATTATTTTTACCACGATTATGATTATTTAGAAGAAGATACTTTTGAATTAAATATGTTATGTAATGGTATTCTTAAAAATTTTAATTACACGTCGAATACAACTCGCACCTTTTCACAGGAACAACAATTGCCTTGCCTAAAGTTTTCGGCTGAAAATATAGCGTTGCATAAAATGTTGAATGCAAAACTCTTTATTAAAGGTGTGCATTATTACTTAGTATATGCAATCACTGATAAAGAGGTACCGTCGCAAATTATAACTGATTATTTTAATTCATTTAAGCTAACTAATTTCAAACACATTTTTCCAACGCCTGTTGTTACGGATCATGAGTTTGCTTTTACGGTTAAAGATGAAGCTGGTAATGACGTTGTAAATGCTGTAACTGCAGACTTAGCAGGGTTTTATAAAGAACTAAAAGCAAAAGAAGACGATAAAAAATTCAAAACGGATTTTGAATACCAATCGTTTCAAAAAACATATTATTCACCGTCCTCCGCCGAACACATCAATATCAATTACGAAAAATTTAATGATTACGATTACCGAAATTCGGATAAATTTTGGGATGACGTAAAAAAACATGTTCAAACCTCAACTTCATTTAATATTAGTAAGTATGATGTGAAACATCAAGGTAATACTTACACAACCGATGTTGTTTTGAAAGATACAGCTAGTTCTAATATCATCAAACGTAAATACATTTTAAAAGATGGGTTGTTGTTTTGTCTTTCGGCGATTTGTGATTCTGTTACAGGAACTACTGGTTGGACAGAAGATTTTCTAAATACCTTTAAACACCAAGATACAGTATTTACGAAACCTATTTTCGAAAATAAAATAGCCACGTTATTAAAAGATTTATCGTCGCCAGATAGCTCCTTGAGATATGCTGCGAAACAATCATTAAGCGCTAACTCATGGGATAAAGCATATGCAAAAGCTATTTTTGAGTATTATCAATCTCCTGAATTTTTAAAGTTAGATGAAGAGTCACGAGCAATCCTTATAGTGAATGGAGGAACATTTGAAGATGAAAAAGTAATTCCTATTTATAAAAATTTATATAACAAATATGCCGATAGCAGCTATATGCAAATTTGTATCATTAAGGGTTTAGGCTTACTAAAAACAAAAAACAGTTATAACACGATATATGATTTATTAAAAAATCAAACACCGTTAACAGGCGATGAAACTAATATAGTAGATATATTATCGCCTTTATACGACTCTTTAGAACTTTGCTCTAATTATTTTCCTGGATTATTTTCTTTATCTACTTATGATGAATATAAAAATCCCGTTCGTCAATTATTTACAGATTTAGTAATTCGTAAAATAATACCGGCAATTAAGTATGCCACGCAAGTGCCTGTTTTATTGACGGAGGCCACTAACGAATTTAAACGCTACAGTTCGTCGTCTAATAAGAGTAACAAAAATAACTACGATGATGATTATACAAATGCTGCAGCCGAAGCATTAGCTAATATGTTAGAGAACAGTTTGTCAAACGAAACATCAGTTACTGGTAAAAAAACGTACCCATCTTACACAACGATGATCGAAAATTATGCAGTTATTTTAGCGCCTTATTATCAAACAAATGTTGGGGTTAAACAGTATTTTGACAAATTATTGAAAGTTAAAAACGAACAGATATTATTGAACGTTTGCTTGATTGCTAATGAACATAAAATTGCTGTAAATGATACGCTTTGGAAATACTTTAGTAATCAACCTAAAACAAAAATTAAATTATATAACGAGTTGCGAAAAATAAATCAGTTACAAAAATTTGAAAAGAAAAATTTATCTCAAATCGATTTTTGCAAAACTCTGATAGAAGCGAGTATCACAACAGATGCTTATAACGACAAAGATGAATCCATTAAACAAAAAGCAAAACAGGATAGCGTATATTTTTTAAGAAAAGAAAAGTCGAGTAATAAATACGAAAATGGTTTTATTTATTTTTTCAATAGAGTAGACGCTAAAACGAAAGTAATTAATCTAGCCATAGCGTTTGTAAACGAAACAGATGAAACGAAGATCTCTACTAAAATAGATGTGATTGATGACAAAAGAGTAGTGGAAGTAGGAAAAACCATTGAAGAAACCATCTCTGCGGTACTTTCCGAATTTCATTACAAATTCAGAAAAAGATATGTGTCAGATACAACTACTCCTAATTATAATTATGGGGAATAATTAGGCTGTATATCATGAAAACACTATTTATACAGGTACTGCTCATTTTTTCATTAACTAATAGTATAGTTGGTCAGACTGATTTTTTTAATAAACTTTCTGAAGCCGCAATCCTGTTAACGAAACAAGAGGTTAATTATGATCCAAGTTATTTTACGATAAAATATCCAAATGGTGATGTTCCTATTAATAAAGGAGTTTGCACAGATGTGATCATAAGAGCGTATCGAAAACTTGGGATTGATTTACAACAATCTGTCCATGAGGATATGAAAAATCATTTTGAAAAGTATCCTAAAACTTGGGGATTAAAAAAAACAGACACGAACATTGACCACAGAAGAGTGCCAAATTTGATGGTTTTCTTTACTCGACACGGGAAAGAGAAGCCTACAACCAATAACGCAAAGAATTATTTGCCTGGAGATATTGTTTGTTGGAACTTAGGTGGCGCTATAACTCATATTGGACTTGTGGTAAATAAAAAATCAACGGATGGAAAGCGTTATCTAGTCGTACATAATATTGGTGCTGGACAAGTACTTGCCGACTGTTTATTTGAGTTTAAAATTATCGGACATTATACTTACGAAAAATAAAAAAGCCTTAACGCAGTATGTAAGATTGAAGAGTTGAAAAATTACAACTCTTATTTCTTTAAAATATCTTTTTTATAAAGTGGTATTAATTCTAAAAACTGGTTAACTGTTTTTTGTAAATCATTCACATCGCCTCTTCCGCCAGCAGCATTGATATGTCCGCCACCATTAAAGTATTTACGAGCAAACTGATTCACATCAAAGCTACCTTTGCTTCTGAAAGAAATTTTTATTTTCCCTTCACCTTCTGTAAAAAATGCGCAAAACGTAATGCCTTTAATAGAGAAAGGATAGTTGACAATACCCTCAGTATCACCTTTTTGATAATCAAATTTTTGTAATTCTTTTTCGGTTAAAGCCATATAAGCCGTTTGCAATTCAGGAATAACTACCATTTTTTCGGTAAGGCAATAACCTAATAATTTTACGCGACTTTGGCTATAAGTATCATAAATAGCCGAATGGACAGTACTTGGTTTTAATCCGGTGCTTAATAATTCAGCTAAAATTCTGTGTGTAGTAGGCGTTACGCTATCAAAACGAAACGACCCAGTATCTGTCATAATTCCGATGTAAAGACAAGCAGCAATATCTTGATCTATTAATTTTTTGCCACCTAAGCCACAAATAAATTCATATACTAATTCGCAGGTAGAGCAGGCTGCTACATCATGATACATTAGGTTAGCGTAGTTCTCTGGTTGTTGATGATGATCAATTAATATTTTTTTTGCAAGAGATGTTTTTAATAAATCTCCCAAAGATTCTAAACGTGATAAGCTATTAAAATCTAATGTGAAAATTAAATCGCTTTTATGAACAATCGCTGTTGCCTTTTTTTGTTGCTTAGTATAAGCAATTACTTTTTTGTTGCCAGGTAACCAATGTAAAAAATCGGGATACTCATTTGGCGTAATCACAGTCACGCTTTTGTCCATTTTTACTAAATAATTATATAAAGCTAATGAAGAGCCCATCGCATCACCATCCGGATTATAATGAGTGACAATAACGATGTTGTTTGATTTGGAGATTAAGCTTTTGAATTTAGTAAAGGAATCTTTTTGCATGTTAAAAATTTAGAAAGACAAATTTAGG
>JANYGR010000498.1 GCA_025359355.1 Bacteroidota bacterium
GTCATTTAAAGGTAAATAAAACAGGCGCTGCCAATTACCTCGTTTGGAAATCAGACAGCTCCTCAGTTGCAACAAATGATAGTTTAAAATTTGCTTTAGAGAAAATCACATTGACTAATGTGAAACTGACTTATAAAAACAGTAAACAAAAAATAAAATTAAACACTACCATCAAGAACCTTAATTTTAAAGGAGAATTCAATAATAGCAATTATGTATTAGTAAGCGACGGTAAGGCATACGTTGATTTATTTCAAATAGATAAAGTAAAATATGTTACCAATAAAAATTTAAAATTAAACGTTGAATTGAATGTAAATGGCAATTCATTTACCATTAAAAAAGCAGAAACAACATTTAATTCAACTGAATTAGTAAGCTCTGGAGCCTTTGTTGTAAATGATAGTTTAGTTTCCTTAGATATTAATTTTAAAGGCAATAATTTAGATGTAGCTTCTACCCTATCTATATTACCTGAAAAATTTCAATCAAAAATAACAGATTATTCTAGTGATGGCGTATTTTACGCCAATGGAGAAGCTCACTACCATGCAGGGAAACCCTTCTCTCTCCGTTCGGAATTTGGAATAAAAAACGCGAACATTTTATATAAGCCAAAAGGAACAACACTTTCCAACGTTAACTTAATAGGGAACTTAATCATTAACGAGCATCATAGCGAACTTAAACTTGAACACATTTCAGCTAATTTAAATTCTAATTCATTTTCAGGGAATGTTGAATTAACGAACTTTGAAAATCCTTATATCAAATTAAATGTTTCTGCTAAAACCAAATTAGAAGAGCTCATCTCATTTTATCCTATTGATACTTTAGAAAGTGTTAGTGGAAATATTGATGTAACCGCTAACATTGAAGGATTAATATCTGAATTACAAAACAACACCTATAGCCCAACCATAAAGGCAAATGGAGAAGCTACCATTACAAACATTAAAGCAAAATTTAAACAATCTGAAAAAGAATTAAATATACCTGAAGGTAAAGTCAGTTTAAACGAACGCCATTTAAATATTTTTGGATTAAAATTAATTAAAGGAAACTCTGATGTGATACTGGTTGGCGAGATGCCTAATTTTTTAGGTTATTTGTTTGATACCAAAACACCTTTATCCATTATTGCTAATATATCTAGTAATAATATCCATTTAGAAGATTTTATTTTTACTGGCAAAGAAAGTGGGTCTTCCGAAAGCATTACTATTCCTGATAATTTCGACTTTAATATTAATGTAAACATCAACAACTTCACGTTTGGGAAATTTATGGCAAATAATATTAAAGGCGCTGTTTTACTAAAAAATCAAAAAATTGCTTTAAAAGATGTCACATTAAATGCTACTGATGGGGTCATTAAATTAAATGCCTTTGCAGACGCCAGTTCAGAAAATATTAAAATTTCGGGTGACTGTGAATTGCAAAAATTAAATATTCAAAAATTATTTTCTCAGTTAAATAATTTTGGACAAACTACCTTACAAGACAAACATCTGCATGGCTATATTACCGCTAATGTTGACTTTACAGGTACTTGGAATAAAAAATTAGAAGTGGATTTGAATACTATTAATGCTACGAGTTCTATCTTAATTGAACGTGGAGAATTGATTGGCTTTAAACCACTAGAAAGTTTGGCTAAATATATAGATGTCAACGAATTGAAATTAATCAAATTTTCAACCTTACAAAGTGCTATAGAAATTAAAAATAAAGTTATTACTATACCAAGAACTTCTATTAAATCATCAGCTATTAATATGGAACTATGGGGCAAACACGGCTTTGATAATGTGATTGATTACCATATCCAATTATTATTGAGCGAAATTCTTTCAAAAAAACCACGTGCTAATAAAGATTTTGATGAGGAGTTATCCTTAGTAGAAAATGATCCCGAAAACCGTCGTTCGGTGTTTATTGTAATGTCAGGGCCAATTGATAATCCAACTATTAAATACGATAAAAAAGGTGCTAAAGAAAAAATTAAACAAGATATAAAACAAGAAAAGCAAACACTTAAAAATATCTTAAAAGAAGAATTCGGTCTGTTTAAAAAAGATAGCACAAAAGTTAAAGAAACTGAAAAAGCAAACCAGTCTTTTAAAATTCAATTTGGTGATGATCCTAAAAAGAAAGAAAAGCCTCTCACTCCAAAGAAAAAAGAAGAGGAAGATGATTTTTAAGCGCCTGTAAACATAAACTTATCGAGTAATACATTTACAACTTCAATTAAAATTAGCAGAATGACAATCCATTCTAACAAGTTACTTTTTTTGTATTGCATTAAATCTTTAAATAATTCTAAATTTTCTTTAATGATTTGCAAGTCTTCCTGAATATTCCTGTATCTAAGCTGTAAATCAAACGTTTTCTTTAAACCTATATCTATTTTATTCAAATTTTCATCTTCCCATGTTTCTGGTGGTGAATCAAAAATATATAAGTTTTGTGAAATTTTATTTTTAAGATTTAACGTTCTCCCAATATATCGTCTGAGATTATTCCCCGAAATATCAAGCTTTCCTTGATTTTCTAAAAATTGAATTTGATGATTTGTTCCTTCTAATAAAATATCACTTTGTTCGGAATAATAATCTAGAGCTACGCTGTGCGATACATTTAGCATAATTAAACGTAAGGTATCACTATTCGTATTTGTAATTTCAATTTTATTATATCCAAATGAATTTTGAACAGCATTTGTTTCGATTATAAACTCTTCGTATAACTTATTTTCAAATGGGTTTTTAGAATAAGGCTTCAATAATTTAAAAAACTCTGCAATTTTCATGGCATCGTAATTCAAAAAACAAACTACGCCATATTTAAAAACATATACATAAAGATTAGAATCAACTTTATAAAAAAGTTCATCAGAGCTTGAATAATTGAGTTCTGCTGTAAAATCAGACTTAAACGATTTCACATCTATACTTTCTGAATACTGATAAGCAAATACCTTAAACATAGTCCGGTTTTTTAGTTTTTTATAAAGATACTTATTTTTGAAGTAAGCTTCTTTGTTTATAACACAAAATAATATTATTTACAATCAAAAATATAACCCTAAAAACATTCAGCAACCGTAAAATAAAATCCTTGATTATATTTATCTGAGTAACCATAATCTAACCTTAGATTCAACTTCTCTTTTTTTAAAATTGAAATTCGTAAACCCCCACCGAACGAATGTTTTAAGCTATTGAGATTAATGTCGGATCCATTTTTATATACATCTCCTATTCCAAAAAAAGCGCAAGCACTAATGCGCCAAAACAAATAAGCTCTATATTCGGCAATAGCCGAGTACATGGAATTATCCCGATATCGACCTTGATAAAAGCCGCGTAAATTATTTGATCCACCTAATAATGCCATAGATCGCAAAGGTGTTTCGCCTATCGTTATATAATTGTATAATTGAAATGCAACGATGTGATTTTTAAATAACTGCTTATAATACCTCAAATCAACTATCCATTTATTAAAAGAGTATGTGGAAGCCAATTTGTTATTATATAAAATGAAATTCGATTGTAGAAATAATCCTCTTGTTGGCCAAAAGGTACCATTACGGGTATCATAGCTCACACTGGCACCTAAACCTGCAACATGATATTTTGTTTTTCCTATAAAATTAGTTGAATCAAAAATACCACCCGGTGTAGAATTTATATTAAATACAGTTTGATAATCTAAAATAGCTCCTACAAACAAATGTTTAGAAACTTTTCTTTTTAAATGTGGCGAAACAAAAAACTGTTCAAAAGCATATTTATTTTCATATTCATTTTTAGTATTCTGTCCTATGCCCCAAAAATTATCAGGAAAATAACTATGTGATGTTTGAAGGTATAATATATACTTTTCTTTAGGGAAATAAATAGTAGCGTCTACTGCTTGTACGTTCTGTCCTCGTTCAGAAAAAATAGTAAGTAATTGTACAACTGATGTTCTTGTTAACGTGTCACTTTTCGGCATAGTTTTAAACGAAACCGAACCAGACAAACCAAATGCCCAGCCTGTTTCGGGTGTTTTAAATACAACAGGCACAGCAACGTATTTTACTTTTTTTGTTGAGTCTAATTTGAATTGCGAAAAAATAACTACTGGTAAAAAAGTAAATATTAAAAACAGACAGCTTAATCTACACTTTTTAAAATAATTAAAAAAAGGTAGACAAATATAATTGATTGATATACGTTTAAAATCCAAAGGTTAATTGTTCTTTTTAAAAAATTGTAATAACTGATATGTAACCAATGCGTCCATTTCGCAATAATCAATTAATTGTTGTTTAATTGTTTCTTGCTCTATGCTATTTTCATTGGTCAGTAAACTTTCGTAAATATACATCGCAGTAATTCCAGATTGTATATCTAATGAATTAAAGCCTGATTCTTTATTAACAATAGGCGCAAGACTTTTCAGCGTAAAATTACCTTTCATATCAGGATGATAGTAATTACCTTTTTGAATTGGTTCAGCTAAATCAATTATTTTTGCTTTCAATTCTAATACATCTTTTCTATGCTCAGGAAATAATTCAACCAATTGATTCAGGATATTTTCTTCCAATGATTTATCAAACATTAAAATAGAAGCAAACGGTTTAGTAGAGGTGATTATAGATTCCAAAAACTCTTTTCGCCCATCATTTTCAATAGGTTTAAAGTAACTATATTTTTTTAATTCTCCTTGTTCTTCATCAATCATCGAAAACAAAAATGGCACTAATTGAAACGGCTTAGTTCCCTGGTAAAAAGGGATTGCAGGCATCCATACTTCAATATCCAAACTGCAAATAGGATATTTAATTTCAGATATGAATGAAGCTATTTGTTGTTTATTAATTTGTTCTTTTTGTTCGATGGCTGCTTTTACCTGAATTTTAATTTCTTTTTTTTCAATTGTGTTCAAATCAATTTCATCTATACGTTTAATATTATTATCGTAAAAATCAAATAAGGATTGCTTGGACAACTTTCCTATAGAAAAAACAGAGGAAGCATCTTCAGTACCTTTCCAGCATGTACCTATAAAGTCGCATGAATAGGGAGAAAAGCAGTGTGTTCCTATTTTTATATCGGGGATTTTCCCTTGTTCTAAAGTAAGCTTAGCTAGCTGCGATTTATGAGTGAAATAATCAATGTTTTTAACAGCATCTTTCATGATAGATGTTGTTTTAAAAAGTTTCGTAATATCTAATTCTCCTTCCAAAACATATTTTGGATTCAATGTCAGCAAATTAAATTCCTTTAAATTTGGTAAGCAATTTTTTATGACGAAATATTGAAAGCAAGCATCTTTTACATACGTTTCGGTAATTTTTAAAGAACTCTTCACCTCATAAGCAGTCCATGTATCTCCTACTTTATGTAAAATATCTACCATCACTAATAGGTTATCAAAAATAAACGTTGCTTCGTAAATCGTCGTTACGCCTTTCTTTATAAGCTCTTGCGTTTTTTGAGCAAACAATTCTTGATTACGTTTTTCTCCGATAGTAACATCGATGCCATTCGGGAATAATTGTTGTGCAAAAATACCGACATCAATTCCTCGTTTAAAAATCAATTGTTTTTCTTTAGATAATTTATCACGTAAGTAAAGGTGATTCTTATATAAATAAAAATGTTTCAAGCATTGCTCTGCTTTTATAAAAGCTGATTTACTTATTGGTGTACTCATAAACACTTGGTAATGCTATCCCATAGCAAGTTAGCTGATTTATCCCACGAAAAATTATCTTTTCGACGAATTCCATTTATTATTAACTGTTGGCGTTTGTTTTCATTTTGATACAAGTCGACCATCGCCTTTGAAATTTCATTTACTTCAAAGGGATTCACTAAAACGGCAGCGTTTCCTGCTATTTCTGGCATAGAGGTTGTGTTGCTACATATTACAGGAGTTTCGCACTGCATAGCTTCAACCATAGGAATACCAAAGCCTTCAAAGTATGGCACAAATGTTAATGCAAATGCAGCTGCCAT
>JANYGR010000508.1 GCA_025359355.1 Bacteroidota bacterium
GAGAATTCAAGATTTTAGTGTAGCACTTGCGGAACGTAAAAATTGTAGAATTCCGTGAGGAGCGTAGAGCATATTTTTGACTTGATTTTTTGTTTCTTTTTCATCTAAGGAAAAAGATAGAAAAATAAAAAATTCATTTAAAATTTATTGTAACATATAACTTATTTAAATCATTGTCATTACCATTTAAGCCTAATTGACTAAAATATAGTTTTTTAAATAATTACTTCTCCAAGATTTGTTGGCTGAGGCGTTGAGGTATTCTAATACGGGTTTATTATCTGTATTAATAGTGTTAGTATTGGAATAAATAATTGGCGATAATTCGTTATTGAGTGTAACGTTTAATGGTTTCAAACTGGCTACAATTAAGAGGTTTCGGTAATCTTCCTCCTCGCTGGTTGTGCATATTTTTAAATCAAATCCTGCGTCTTTAAGTGTAGTTAATAAACACTGAGTGCCAAGCCCTCTATTACCAGCTAAATA
The DNA here is from genome assembly GCA_025359355.1 of Bacteroidota bacterium. Taxonomy (GTDB): domain Bacteria; phylum Bacteroidota; class Bacteroidia; order B-17B0; family Aurantibacillaceae; genus UBA4416. The sequence continues at coordinate 487 of JANYGR010000508.1, forward strand.
GCCATGGGAGTTAATTAGCATCACGCCATTATTGGTTAATAGTGTTTTTAATTTTTTTAAACTTTCTTGAGTAATCACATACGAAGGTTGCTCTTCGGCTTTATATAAATCAAATACAATGAGGTTAAATTTTTTATCACATACGTTAATATAATGTCTTGCGTCATCACAGTGAGTGACAATATTTTTATTGAGGTAAAAAAAACGCTTAGCTACATCAATCACCCGTTCATCAAACTCTACACTCGTAACCTGATATTTGTTTTGTGATAGGAGATTGGCTATAACTCCTCCACCAAGGCCTAATAACAGGGCATTTCCTTGTGGCAAATAATTTAAGTTTTTTTGAAATAAATTGATGTAATCCGAAACTGGCTGATTGTTTTGCAAATTCATTTCGGTTTGGATAATGTTATTAATCAGCAATCGTCGGATAATAATGTCAGGATTGGAAGCCTGAGGTTCATCTCTGATTTCGAGTTTACCAAAAACACCTTCTGTTTGAAAAATAGTAAATTTATTTTTTTGTACATGCGAAAAGCTGTAAATGCTTATCAATAAAGGAATAATAATGATTGTATATAATTTCTTATTTTTTAAAATAGGAATTAATATTAAGCTTGACGACCCTAAAATACCAGCAAAAGTAAATAGTGTAAACATGATGCCATAAGTAGGAATTAAATAAAATCCACATAAAAAAGTAGCGATGATTCCGCCTAAGGTTGATACAGCATATATTTTACCACTATTTTCGCCACTTTCATTTACCCTTGAGGTTAATAAAGAAATGATCAAGGGCGAGGTGGCACCCAAACATAACATTGGAGGAAATATAATAACGCAAGACGATAATATAACTGCGGGAATCAATGATAAATGATAAGCAATGGTATTAAAATATAAACTTATTGTTGGCATCAAACAAATAAAAACAATGGCACTAAATAACACAATTAATAAGTGTTTTTCTTTTTGAGTGCGTTTACTTAATTGGCCACCAATAAAATAACCACTGGCTAAACCACCCAATGTTATAGCCATAATGGAGCTCCATACATATAAACTACTTCCAAAAATGGGCGCTAATAATTTTGCACCACAAATTTCAGCAGCCATCACCGCAGAGCCTTCTGCTATGGATACGACGTATAATTTATATGATTTTAAAATGCGACTCATTGTTTTAAATAGTATTAACAGACTATTCTTTTTTTCTTAATTAAGGAACTTGTGGTGTTGCTAAAGCTTCATAAAGTGTGCGATGAATTTTTCCTCTGATTCCTAATTTCGCTAATTTATTTTCGTCAGCATTTGGATATACTCTGTTAGATAAAAAAATAAATATTAATCCATTTGCTGGATCGGCCCACGCGAAAGTACCTGTAAAACCGCTATGTCCGTAACTTTGCAAACTACATTCTTTGGTAACGGGGCTTTCTTTTTTCTCATCAAATTCTGGTTTGTCAAAACATAATCCTCTCCGGTTATCAGGAAATTGAGAACTCGTATATTGCCTTATCACGGAACTGTCTAACAACTGTAGTCCGTTGTATTCTCCTTTGTTTAGTAATAATTCCATTACAATGGCCACATCCATTGCTGAGCCAAATAATCCGGCATGCCCAGCTACACCGCCCATTAACGCTGCGCCTTGATCGTGCACATAACCTCTTACTAATTGTTTACGAAATTTTGTGTCGTTTTCGGTTGGCGCAATTTGTTCGATGGGATATTTTGTGAGTGGTAAATAGGTTAAGCCACTATTTAAAGGAGTGTAAAATGTTTTTTGAACATAATCATTTAACGGCATTGAAGTTTTAGTTTCAATAATTTTTTTAGAAAAATAATAACCAATATCGCTATATAAATATTTCCCTTTTTGCTCAAGCTTACTAGTTATAATTTGCTTATAGATAGAATCAGAGTAGTCAGAAACCACATAAAGATTTTTAGCTACTTGTGTTGGAAATTTTTCTGATGAAGTTGAATTGTAAATGCCCGTTTTATAAGTATTTCCTTTATCTAAGGTGCGAGTGTAAAATGGAAGCCAGGCCTGAAGCCCTGACTGGTGGGTTAAGATGTCTTTGTAATTCAAATCATATTTATTTGATTCTTTGTATTCAGGAAAATAATAACCTAAAGTTTGATTATAGTCGAATTTTTTTTGCTCCGATAATTTCATTAAGCCTAAGGAAGTTGATAGTATCTTTGTTAAAGACGCTAAATCATAAATCGTTTGATTAGTTACTTTATCAGCATTACCATCGTAAGTTAGTTTACCAAAGTTTTTTTGATAAAACACAGCTCCATTTTTTATAGCAATAATCTGACAACCTGGATAAGCCTTTTCTTTAATGCCATATCGTGCAATAGAATCCACTTCAGATAATTTTTTAATGTTAATACCTAATTCTTCGGGCATTACAAATTTTAATCTGATTTGTTTTTTTAATTCAAGTCCTGCGCCTGCTTTAAATAAATTAGTAGAAACAGGCAAAGTTCCATTAACGGTAATAGCGCCCATAACTGCATTAGCTGCTGCTTTCTGACTGAATACATTGTTTTCGTAAACATTTAAAATAGCAGTGGCTTTTTCGATGTCTTGCAATTTATTAATTAAGTATGGGTTCGAAAATAAACAAGCAATGGTTGGTTTTTCTTTGCAAATAGAAGCTATGAGTTCTATAGAAGATGCAGGGCAACCAAAATTAGTTTCGGGTTTATAGGTTGTTTTGTTCAATTGTAAAATGACGACATCGTAGTTTTTTATTTTAGAAAATAAAGTATCTCTGTCTTTTTTAGAAGCATCATGTTCAATTCCTAAGTGAGAAATTTTACTATAACGATTAATGGTTTCCGAAAAAGCATTCTCTGATTTATCGCCAATGGATATTTCAATAACCTTTAAAGAATCTAATTTTTTAAGTGGTAAAATAGCACGATCATTTTTTAATAAAGTAACAGCTGCTTCGGAAAGCTTAGTGTTTAAGACATCAGAGGCAGTTGAGTTTAAATCTTTTACTAAATTTTTCGGATTTACATATTGTGTGTTATTAAGTCCACACCAAAATTTAGCTTTTAATATTTTTTTGCAACGCGCATTAATTTCTTCTTGTGAAATTTGTCCGTTACTCACCGCAATTTTTATTTGCTCAATGGCTTTTGGAACGTTCTCAGCAAACAATAATACATCATTACCTGCCAATAGGGCTTTCACATCTACCATTCCTGGCTCATAAAATTTAGCAACGCCTTTCATATTTAATGCATCTGTAAATATTAAGCCTTGAAAACCTAATTGTTTTTTTAGTAAATCCTGAACGATATAAGGCGATAAAGTAGAGGCTGTATTTGTAGTAGTATCATAGCAAGGCACAAATAAATGAGCGACCATAATACTTGATAAACCTTGATCGAATAATTGTTTGAAGGGATATAATTCAAGAGAATCCATACGTTCTTTACAAGCACTAATAACAGGCAATGTTTTGTGCGAATCTCTATCTGTATCGCCATGTCCAGGAAAATGTTTGCCATTTGCCATCACGCCTTCTGCTTGTAAACCTTTCATATACATTACTGCTTTTTGCGCCACTTTATATTTATTTTCGCCAAAGCTTCGCATTCCTATTACAGGGTTTAAGGGGTTATTATTGATATCAGCAACTGGTGCAAAATTGACATGAATTCCCATACGCTTACATTCGCGCGCTATTTGTTTACCCATTTCAAAAATTAAACTATCATTTTTTATAGCTCCTAAAGTCATTTGGCGTGGATACTTTGGCGTACTATCCAAGCGCATCGCCAATCCCCATTCGCCATCAATAGAAATCAATAAAGGTGTTTTGGATAAACGTTGATAGTAATTATTTAGTTTTGCTTCACGCAGAGGCCCGCCTTGCATAAAAATTAATCCGCCTATATGATAATTTTCTATTAACTCACGAATTTCACGAACATGCTTCATATCCTTATTGCTATAGGCTGCTACCATAAATAATTGCGCTAAACGCTGATCGTTATTAAGTGAGCTAAAAACGGAATCAACCCAACGAGATTCTAATTTTAAAAAATCAGGTTCTGTTTTAGGTTGAGGTTTATGAATGACAAAGGCTGAAACGATCAGTATTGGCAATATATATAGGGCTTTTTTGAAAATCTGTATCATACGGTTAAATTAATTGATTTTAAGGCGTTTAAATAAATTGAAATTTATTGTTTTTAACAGAGCAGTTTTGATAGCGAATGCTAGAATTTGTGACTAATGATTGACGATTAGAAATATCAAATTGCGAGCTATCTTTTAGTGATAAAAAATGTTACTTTTAATTTTTAATTTAATGGAATCTCTAAAAATTCATTTAAAATTTATAGTATGAGTAAATTAATATTAGCCAACGACGGCATTGACGCCATAGGCAAACGTTTATTAGAAAAGGCTGGGTTTATAGTAGTAACCGAAAAAGTAGCCCAAGAAAATTTAGCTACAGAAATTAATGCAAAAGGTTATATAGCGCTCACGGTTCGTAGTGCTACTAAGGTGCGGAAAGATGTGATTGATGCTTGCCCGAATTTGAAAGTAATAGGCCGCGGTGGTGTTGGTATGGATAATATTGATGTGGATTATGCACGTTCTAAGGGCGTGCAAGTGATTAATACGCCAGCTGCATCAAGTAATTCGGTAGCAGAGTTGGTGTTTGCCCATTTATTTTCGGCAGTTCGTTTTGTGTATGATAGTAACAGAAATATGCCTTCTGTTGGTCATACAAAATTTGATGATTTAAAGAAAAATTATTCGAAAGGAATTGAACTCCACGATAAAACCATTGGTATTATTGGCTTTGGACGCATTGGTCAGTACGTAGCAAAAATAGCTTTGGGCTGTGGTATGAAGGTATTGGCTTACGATCCCTTTGTGAAAGAAGTTACATTAAATTTAGAAATACATGGTACAACGGGCGTTTCAGTAAATCTTAAAACAGTTCCTTTAGAAGAATTAATTTCTCAATCGGATATCATATCGATGCATGTGCCAGGAGGCAAAATGATTACAGCTCATGAAATTAACCAAATGAAAGATGGCGTTATTTTAATTAACGCATCAAGAGGTGGTGTTATTGATGAAATTGATTTGTTAGCAGGATTGAATTCAGGTAAAATTGCACATGCCTGTTTAGATGTATTTGAAAATGAACCAACACCAAACGAAGCATTATTAAAACATTCTAAAATATCGTTAACCCCTCACATTGGCGCCGCAACTAATGAAGCGCAAGAGCGTATTGGTGTTGAATTAGCTTCTAAGCTGATAGAAGCGTTAGCTTAAATGTTTAATTAAAATTTTATTTAAAAGCTATGCAAATTATTGCATGGCTTTTAAATTTCTAGAGTATAAGAATACAAATACTAGATCGCAGAGTATCATTAAAATTAAAGATACCATCATAAATAGCGCTCCTGTTCCAGGTGATAATCCTGGTATAGAAATTTTACTACCATCCACAAATAAATAACTGATGTAAGGCAGTATTTCTGCAACGGCATATATGTAAAACCCTTTTTTGTTTAAGTTCCACATCATGATGACTCCTAAAAGCGATCCTAACATAAAAACTAAATTAAAATATGGCGAAAGTTTTAAATATGGATTACTTTCCATCGTAATATACATATCCTCCATTTGATCGGCCATTGCGGGATTAATGGTTCTCAATTGCTCAACACTCTGTTGATGATTTTCGGGTGTGTTTTGAACAATGTTCATTGCGCTTGAGATGACTGTAAAGGCACACATTACAAAACTAAGTATACACAATACAGTTAATAGTTGTGGACGCTTTGGTTTTTCTTGAAATGAATCCATTTGTATAGTTGAGTTTTCCATAGAGTAAATGTTTAAAGCAAAAATTTATAAAAAGTAAATATAAATAAGATAATCGTAATGGTACTTTCCGTCCATATAAAAAATGGACGAATATTTTTTTTATGAATTGCTATTATATATATAATTGATAATCTGAATATAAATTGAGATAGAAAAAAATAAAAACAAAGTAATGCATTGGAATTATAAGCTTTACCCTCTTCCCATTTTAGATGAGTAAATGCAGAAAAAGCTCTTGATAAGCCACAACTAGAACAATCTAAGCCAGTTTGTAATTTGTAGGCACAGCTTATAGGCTGATTGTTTGGATAAAAAAAATAGGAGTAGCATAATACTACTCCTATTATAATTACAAAAATAAAATTTATTAAAAAATAAGAATTATTTTTTAAATTCATTATTAGTGAGCTTCTAATGAATCAGTGATACTTTTTACTGCATCTTCCATATCCATACGTAATTTAGCAGTATCTAAATGCTCAATTCCATCTTTTAATTCTTCTAAACCCGCAGAAATTTTAGAATATTGCCATCCAGCAATTGCACATCCTACAATAGAACATACGATGCCAGCAATTGCCATACCTTTAGCAGTGCCTGCTTTGTTAGCTTGAACAAAACTAATTACTGATAATACTAAACCGATAATTCCTGGAAAAAATGCATACATACCTAAGCAAGGTACAAATGATAATACTGCAGCTAAAATTCCTAATACTAAACCAGCAATTCCTAATCCTTTGCCAGCTTTTGAGTTTGATGTTGGTTGTGTAGTTTCTTCCATGTTTTTGTTTTTTTAGTTTAGTTAAATTGTTATAAATAATTATTACAAAAAAAGTACAATTTTTAGTATTTAACCAAATTTAACAAACTTAGTTATTAACAAACGTCGAATAATAAAATGTGTTTATATGTTAAAACATCTAATTAGTCTACAAACTAATATTGAGCTAATAAGTAAATAGGTGTTTCAAAGTACTGGTAACTCTTATGAGTTTAATAAAACCCATTTATTGAAATTAGAATTTGTAGTTCCTTGTTGTGTCAATTTGAATGTATCAAAATAGGATAACTTTTTTTCGGATCTTAAAACTTTTACAGTCTTTAGTTGTTGATTTGATGAAAGAATCAATTCAATTGCCTCATCTTTAAAATAAGTCATCCAATCATTGAAATCATTTTTTAAAGTATAACCATTAACAGCGAGGATCTCATCACCGATGCTTAGTTGAGCATCCCAACTTGGTGAATCTGGTGCTATTAATGAAATCTTTCTGTTATTCCCAAAATCAACGGTTTTGAAGCCATATACAGTTTCGCATACATGTTGACTTGGTGTTTTTTGCATCTCTATATCTAAGTATGCAAAACATTCATTTAAAGGCGTTTCAAAATTTGCATTGCCATAAACGTAATTAGCAAAAAAATCTGTTAAACTTGTGCCTGCAAGTGTTTCGCAAATAGTGATTACGTCATTTTCGGAATAACCTTTATTTTTTTTGCCAAACTCATTATACAAAACTCTGCAAACGTCTCTTAAATTTTTAGCGTTATTAGAGTATTTCATAATAAACACATCTAACATAAAAGCAATTAAATTTCCTTCGTCGTAAATAGATGTTTTGCGATAGGGTGCACCAGGCACATAACCATCAAGCCATGTATCCCAACTCGAATCGGCTACAGATAAATTAAATCGTCCGTAATTATGAAAGTGTTTAACTAAGCGTTCTTCAAGGGTTTCAAAATATTGTTCAGGTGTAAATACGCCACTGGTAAGCAACATCACGTCTCCATAATAGGTTGTAAAGCCTTCATAAACATAACCAGTTCGCGCATAATTTTCTTTCGTGAAATCGTAAGGTAACATTTCAATAGGACGAATGTATTTGATGTTCCACGTATGAAATAATTCGTGAGACGATACGCCTAATAAGCTTTCGTATATTGGTCCTGCGTTAATGCTGTGTCCTTGACCAAGCGCGATAACAGTTGATTTTTGATGCTCTACTCCGTGATAAAATTTGAAAGGCAATACTTGAAACAAAAAGTGATAATCATTTACAGGAAAACTTTCCCAAAATGAAATTTGTGTTTGAGTAAATTTTATAAAATCCGTTTTTATTTTTTTGAAATCAGGTTTACACTCGCCATTAAAGTGCAACCAAAATTTAATACCATTTACTTCGTAATAATCAGATTGAATTTTTGCGCTAGCAATAAAAGGTGAATCGGCCAACTCGTCAAACGATTGAGCCGTTAATGTTTTATGATTTACAAATAAAGAAGTGGCAATCTTGTAATTATCAGGAATATCGAGCACTACAACATGTTGTTCGTTCATGCGATCGGGAACGTACATACATAAGTGAACTGGATTTACGTACAATTGTGTTTCATCAGCATAACAATTTCCTGCATTAATTTCGGAAGTATAATAACTATACGTTACTTTAATTTGCTTGATATTAGAGGTTTCTATCAACCATAGGTCTTTAGTAGTTTTGGTATATTTCAACGAATTTCCTTGCTCATCAAGTACGTCAACACGTTTGACATTTTTGGCAAAATTCCCTAATTCATAACGGCCTGGTCGCCATGAAGGCAGCTGTAGTTCTAGTGTTGTAGAGGTAATGTCGTTAATCGTTAAATCAACATCAATGTAATGCGAACTAGGATTTTTAAGATATAATTTATAATGAATCATAAGCGAAATATTTAGATGCTAAATATAATATAAGATAGCCAAAAAAAATTATATTTACAGGTAGAAATGAGAATCTTAATTCTGCTAATATTCGCTGCTATTAATTGTTTTTCACAAACAGTTGACTCTTTATTATATCAATTAAAAAATATTCCGAATGATACAGAGCGCGTTAATCAAATATATAAAGCTGGCTTTGAGTTACGCAACAGTAATCCAGAAGTAGCATATCAATACGCATTAGTTTGCGAAAAAGAAGCTCTGAAAACTAATAGTAATAAGCATTTAGCAAAGGGTTATAATCTATTAGGGGTTTTGTTTTTCAAAAAAGGAGATTATGCATCGGCTATTAAGTTTCAAAAAAAAGCTTTAAAATTAAATCAAGCCGCTAAATACAACTTAGGAATAGCCATTAACCAAACGAATTTAGGAAATATTTATTCTGAATTAAATTATTTCAATCAGGCCGAAGCTTATTATTTAAAGGCGTTAGAAGCATATAATACCTTAAATAATAAGTTGCAAATAACGCGATGCTTAATGAACATTGGTTCTTTAAAAAATGACCAAAAACAATATGATGCTGCTAAAATGCAATTTAAAGAAGCGCTTGTTTATGCCAATGAAATAGGAGATTTAGAACTCATCAGCGATTGTAATAGTAACATAGGCACTAATTTCATAAACTTAAATAATTTGGATAGCGCTTTAATTTATCTGGAAGAAGGATTGAAATTAAGAGAAATGATAGATAACGAGCTTGAAAAAACTAATAGTTACAATAATCTAGCGCATTTACATATTTTAAAAAAAGAGTTTGATAAGGCAAAAAACTATTTGGATATGTCTCAAACTATTTGCGATAAATACGATTATCCCGAAGCCAAAGTTGAATTGTATGGAACGTTATCATTTTATTACGAAACACAAAAACAGTTTGAGTCAGCATTGATTTGGCAAAAAAAACAAGTAGCATTAAACGATAGTTTACAAAAAATAGACAAAGAAAATAGTCAATTACAATTTTTGGATGAAGATCAATCACTCTCAAATACAGCTGATGAAGGCACTTCTAGATTATGGCTTTATGGAATTATTGGACTGTTAAGCATAATAATTGTGGCATTAATTATTAAAAGAAAACATGAGTAAAAAAGAAAATAACAATCGTGTAAACGTAGTTTATTCTACCAATCCTAATTTTAGTTATCAAAATGAAGAAGAGCAAACACAAGAAACGTTGCCTGCCCAACTACAAAATTTGAAATTATTTTTAGACAGAATTGGTGGTGGAAAAGCAGTAACACGAATTAGTGGATTTGTTGGCACAGAGGCTGATTTGAATAATTTAGCCAAAACATTAAAGCAAAAGTGTGGCGTAGGCGGAAATGCCAAAGATGGTAATATTTTGATACAAGGCGATAATAGAGATAAATTATTGGATTTATTACTAAAAGCGAATTATAAGGCGAAGAAGGCTGGAGGATAGGCAATTTTTGAATTTTGTGCCGATAACTATCGGTAGATAAATTTTGAATTGTATCTTTAAGCATTAAAATTAGTTATAGTAACAACCTAAATAAAATGAGAGTAATTTGTTTAATATTCATATTAAATATACTGACTGTATGTTTAGCATTCTCTCAAAAAAAGGAGGTTATAAACTCGAAGCTTGTTTTAACTGATTTAATAAAAACAAGAGTTATGATTATAGATACAACGAGCCCAGCTATTATAGCTGAGCAATATGGTAATGATAAAAATTCATTAGCTAGTTATTTAAATTTAACAGCCATTACTTATTTAGAAAGAACTAAATTTAATCAGTTGATAAACAAATTGATGTTTTTAGTTGAAAATAAAAATGTAATTATATCTAATTGGAAAAGTGATTATAAAAAATTGTCTAAAGAAAAAATTAAAGAGTGTTACACTTTTTGCGATTCAG
>JANYGR010000509.1 GCA_025359355.1 Bacteroidota bacterium
CCTGTATTTTTTTAGTGAAGAAATAGAAGCTCAAAAATTAAAATTGCGCTTTAACTTTTATGGAGAACAAGACAATAAAAATAAAACCCTGCAACAAACGCTTACTGAAGCTCAAAAATTAACCTTGTATAATGTTGGTGATACACTTTCTAAAGCCGTGTCGAGTGGGGCAGAACTTATTACCTTCAATACAACGGATGTGTTTTATTGGAAAAAAGATACGGTTGTTGCTTCCATACTATATCAAGGAATATATCTGTATAGCGTCAATGCCGACAGTGCGAAGTACCGCGTCAAGTTTAGTTACGTTGGTGAAAATAACGGACATTATATTCAGGTGTTAAGTACTGCTAATGGAAAAGTATATAAATGGGTAGCGCCTGTGGGCGGCGTTTTACAAGGGAACTACGAACCTATCATCCCTTTGGTATCACCAAAGAAAAAACAAATGCTAACAGCGGGCGGCAGTTATGACTTTGATAAAAATCATCATGTAGATTTAGAAGGCGTATATACCAAAAACGACATCAATACGTTTAGTCCATATAATACTAATAACGACAATGGTTACGGTGTGAAAGTTGCGAGTAATAACATACATGTCTTAAAAGAAGATACGGTCAAAAAACAATCGTTGAATGCAATATACAATGTTGGCTACGAATTTATACAACATAATTTTAATCCCATAGAACGATACAGAGCCATTGAATTTGAAAGAGATTGGAATAGACCAACAACAGCGCCTATTAACGACGATCAACATGTTGGCTTTGCGCAAGTTGGTATTCAAAAAAACAATAAATTAAAATTATTGTATGGTATTAATTTTTTTAACGAAGGACTTTTTTACAAAGGATTAAAACACAACGTCGAAAGTTTTTATAATACCAAATCAACAGAGATTGCTTATAACGGCTCGTATTTAACCAGTGATTATAATTCGTTGATGAGTGGGTTTTATAGACACAAAGCGTCTTTCGGACAAACAGTTGGTAAACTCAAATTTAATTATTTAGATGTATTTGAACATAATCAATTCAGGAAATCATCTTCAGATACGTTGTTGCCACGTAGTTATCAATTTTGGGAATGGGAAGCAAACATCACCAATAAAGATACAAGTGGTAATTTGTATAAAGTATTTTATAGAGAGCGTCGAGATAAACAAGCTTATAGCGGAACTTTAAAAGACTCGACGTATGCTAAAAACGTGGGATTTTCGGCCAACATCAATAGTTTTCGCAATCATCCTTTCTCCGTAATTTTTACGTACAGGGAACTGCAATTAAAAAATGCTAATCCCTTATTTATAAAACCAGATAATACCTTATTAGGTCGTGTTGAATATTCGCCACGATTAATAAAAGGATTTGCAACCTCAAGTATGTTTTACGAAACAGGTTATGGCTTAGAAAATAAAAAAGAATATTATTATTTGTTAGTTGCGGCAGGGCAAGGTACGTATGCTTGGAAAGATTATAACAACAATGGCATTAAAGAAATTAATGAATTTGAAATTGCACAGTTCTCCGATCAGGCTCTGTATATAAGAGTTTACACGCCAACCAATCAATACGTTAAAGTATTACACGATCAATTTAGTTTTTCGTTAAATCTTCGCCCATCTGTTTTTATGAAAGATAGTGCCAGCAAGGCTTTAAAATTTATAAGTCGTTTCGCAACTCAATCTGTTTATCGTGTAGATAAAAAATCGTATGATAATGGAGAACTGTTTTCATTTAATCCGTTTGATATTAAACTGAATGATTCATTATTAACCGCCTTAAATTCGTCGTTAAGGCAAAGTGTCTTTTTTAATCAAACTGGCGCTGTGTTTGGAACCGATTATACGTTTCAACATAATTTAACTAAACAACTATTAACGAATGGTTACGAAACGCGAGGAAACACAACGCACGAATGGCGCATTCGTTGGAATGCCACACGAGCTTGGAGTATTACTAGTACTAATATTGCAGGTAAAAAAACAAATACTGCCACATATGCTAACACACGTAATTACGCGATTGAATATTATGATTTAGAACAAAAACTTAGTTATCAACCCAATACATCTATGCGTTTGAGTGTTGTATATAAATACAACGTTAAACACAACGGCATTGAAGTTGGTGGCGAGTATGCGACACTCAATGATTTTGGTTTAGAGTTTAAGTTTAATAAATTAGATAAAGGAAGTATTACCGGTAAAGCTAATTTTATTTCTATATCATAATATTCTATTGCATAATTACGTGTAGTAGCATACGTTGCCGTGTTTGTTTTTTTACCAGCAATATTGGTACTTGTAATGCTCCAAGCTCGTGTGGCATTCCAACGAATGCGCCATTCGTGCGTTGTGTTTCCTCGCGTTTCATAGCCATTGGTTAATAATTGTTTAGTTAAATTATGTTGAAACGTATAATCGGTTCCAAACACAGCTCCTGTTTGATTAAAGAATACACTCTGTCTTAATGATGAATTTAAGGCAGTTAATAAAGAATCATTTAGT
>JANYGR010000512.1 GCA_025359355.1 Bacteroidota bacterium
GGATTATTATAATGGAGTTCTGTTTCAGCAATTGGAACGTTCGTTTTAAAATAATTGATTACTCCTTCGTAACGTTCCTTTGTTGTCATTTTATAAATGAATTAGATTACATTTTAAATAAACCATATTTCAAAATACAAAAAATGGCTCTGAATCCATCTTTCCAGCCAATTTTTTTTCCTTCTTCATAAGTTCTTCCGTAATAAGAAATACCTACTTCATAAATACGAAGGTCTTTTAAACGAGAAATTTTTGCAGTTACTTCTGGCTCAAATCCAAAACGATTTTCTTTTAATTCTATACCTTTGATAATGTCTGCTCTAAATAATTTATAACAGGTTTCCATATCCGTGAGGTTGAGGTTTGAAAACATATTCGACATCATCGTTAACATTTTATTGCCGATAGAGTGCCAGAAGAATAAGATGCGGTGAGGTTTTCCGCCAATGAAACGACTACCAAAAACAACATCAGCAAATCCATTTAAAATTGGTTTTAATAAAATAAGATATTCTTCAGGATCATATTCTAGGTCGGCATCCTGTATGATGATATAATCGCCACTTGCCTCTTTAATACCAGTATGAAGAGCAGCGCCTTTACCTTTATTAAACTCGTGCTTACGGTATTGGATATTAAAATCAGTATTCTCAGATTGGTATTTTAAAATTGCTTCTTCGGTATTATCTTTCGAACAATCATTTACGATAATAATTTCCTTATCAACTCCCTCAGGAAGTTTTACGGCTTTAATTTTATTTAAAATTAAATGTATGGTTCTTCCCTCGTTATATGCAGGAATGACAATGGATAATAACATGAGCGCAAATATAATATATTTTTAAATAAAGACTTTTTTCGAGAAATAACTGAAACATCAAAGGCGATATTCTCGCCTTTGATGTTGATTTAAATTATTCCTTTTTTTCAAGAATACTGTGGCGTTTACTGTAAAGAAAGTAAACCACTAGTCCTATTAACATCCATAAGAATGCTGCTTTTAATGTGAATAAGTCTAAAGCAATAATCATTCCCATGCAAATTAAAATTCCTAAAATTGGAACTAAAGGAACAAGAGGTGTTTTAAAAGGACGAGCAATATCAGGGTTTTTCATTCTCATAATCCAAATTCCAGCACAAACTAAAACAAACGCAAATAAAGTACCGAATGAAGTTAAGTCACCAGCAATACTACCTGGTACAAAAGCTGCAAAAATTCCAACGAAAACAAATAATATATAATTAGATTTATATGGTGTTCTAAATTTAGGATGTAAATCAGAGAATGCCTTAGGTAATAATCCATCATTTGACATAGAATAAAAAACACGAGATTGTCCCATTAACATAACAAGGATAACCGATGAAAATCCAGCTAGAATAGCTACCGTAACACTAGTTCCTAGCCATTCATACCCATGCATGTATGTTTTAATAGCATAAGACACTGAAGCTTCTTTTCCTGCTAATCCAAATTCTTTCCAGTTCGCCACTCCAGTTAAAACATGTGAAAACAAAACATATAATACGGTACATACAGCTAAAGAACCAAGAATACCAATAGGCATATCTCTTTTAGGATTTTTTGCTTCTTGAGCAGCTGTAGATACGGCATCAAATCCAATAAAAGCAAAGAATACAATGGCAGCGCCTCCCAAAACACCACCCCAACCCCATTTGAAAAAACCATCATGACCAGGTGTTCCTTCAGGGATTAAATATGGTGTATGATTAGCTGGATTTATAAAACTCCAACCAATTACAATAAACACTAACACTATAGCAACTTTAATAAACACAATTATAGCGTTAATAAATGCAGATTCTTTTGTGCCTTTGATTAACAATAAAGTTAATGCTAATAAAATAGATAATGCTGGTGCATTAAAAATCCCCGATTGCGTGGTTACCATCGCAGATAAATTGGTAGGTAAACTTTTAATAACATCATCAGATAAAACTAAAAATCCTTGTTTAGCTGCGGTTGCAAATTGAGCAGGAACTTCACCTTGAAACACAAACTTATTAATATGTTCAAATGGCGAATGGCACCATTCATAAGGAATAGCACCACCAAGTAAATTGTTTAGATATTCACTCCAAGCAATAGAGACAGTAGCGGCACCTAGAGCGTATTCCATAATTAGAGACCAACCAATAATCCAAGCAACAAACTCTCCCATAGTAGTATATGCGTAAGTATATGCACTTCCAGAAATTGGAATCATAGCTGCAAATTCAGCATAGCATAATCCAGCAAAAGCACAGCCTATGGCTGCTACCACAAAGGATAATGTAACCCCAGACCCAGCCGCTTCAGCAGATGCAGCCGCCGTTCTTACAAATAAACCAGCCCCTATAATTGCCCCAATACCGAGTGCTAATAATGAACCAGCACCAAGAGTTTTTTTTAGACCATTTTCGTTTGACGCAGAATCAGCTAATAATTGAGTTAATGATTTTTTTCTAAAAATATTTGACATAAATTTTCCTTTTTTATAATATTTTAAATTGATAGTATCATTCAAATATATATTATTTTATTGAATAAACACAAATTGAAATACCACTCATTGTAAATTACATTTATTACTTTAGCATCGTGGAAAATATAGAAGAAGAACATATTAATTCAAATCAATCCGGCATTTTGCCTAAGCCCGTATTTGTGCTAGATAAAAAAAACTGGATGCGCAAATCGTTTATTAGCCTTGCTATTTACGCCTTCATTTTTATGGTCATTTTAAAGGTAGAGCCCATTTATGGCGCCGCCTTGCTTATTGTTTTGCTGATTCACGAATTAGGACATTTTTTTGCAATGAAGGCGTTTAATTATTCTAACCCTAAATTATTTGTTTTGCCAATGTTGGGGTCATTTGATACAGGACAAAAAAGTATTATTACGCAACGCCAAATGAGCGTAGTTATTTTAGCAGGACCAATTCCAGGTATTTTAATTGGTATAGGATTATTAGCAAGCAATTATTATTACCCAAATGAAAAGGTAGAAATGTTAGGTGAGATTTTTATGGGGTTAAACTTTTTTAATCTATTGCCTTTTATGCCATTAGATGGAGGTAGGCTTTTAGAAACGATCTTTATTAAACAAAATCATAACATTAGAGTTGTATTTACAATAATATCTATTTTGTTTTTGTTGTTCTTTACCTTAATGTTTCAAAATCCTTTCTTCTTAATTATCCCTGTTTCTATGGTTTTTGAACTTATCTCGGAAATTAAAAACCAAAAAATCCGTGATTATTTAACTCAAGAACACATTAATTATGTGACCGAATACAAAAATTTACCTGATAAAGATTATTGGATTATCAGAGATTGTATTTTATTATCTTTCCAAAGGCGCTATGCCATGGTTCAAGCAGGAGTTTACCAATACACATTGATTGAAGCTAATATTATGCAACACGTTAGTGCTATTATTAAAACACCAATTACAAAAGATTTAAAAATAATCGGTAAGATTTTGTTGCTAATAATTTTTTGTGCATTTTTATGCGTACCTCTTATGTATTACGTACCAAAGGCTATAGAGGCCATGAAATCAATTGCCCCATTAACTAAGTAATTAAAACAATGAGAAAAATATATACCTTTATTTTACTATTAGCTTTTGGGTCAAATAGTTTCTCTCAATCGCTTGATTTTACAATGCTTCGGGCTATTAATAAAAATGACCATCCTAATTGGGATAAAACGATGCGTATTACGTCTACCTCAATTTACCCAGTAATGGTGGCAGCTCCAGCTACTTTGCTATTATCTGGATATATGAATGATGATAAAGTGATGATGCGTAATGGTGTTAAATCAATTGCCGCTATTGGTTTAGCGGTTGTATTAGCGACAGGTTTAAAATATAGTTTCAAACGCGAACGTCCTTTTCTGCAATATCCTAATGATATTGTAAAGCGTGATAATGTAGGTGGTTTTTCGTTTCCATCAGGTCATACCTCTGTTTCCTTTGCGACAGCTACCGCTCTTACTTTAGCTACAAAAAAATGGTATGTCGCAGTTCCAGCTTATTTATATGCTTGTTTTGTAGGGTATTCTCGCATGCGCCTGGGTGTTCATTTTCCAAGTGATGTTTTAGGCGGAGTGGTTGTAGGAGTGGGCTCTTCTTTGCTTGTTTGGCAGGTAGATAAGTGGTTGAAGAAAAATTAGAATTATATTAATAACCAATTCAATTATAAATTATCATACCATGATCTTTGGCGAGGGATTTTAACATCACTCAACATACTCGTTTTTAAATTGATACTAAGGCTATAACTTTTTCGGAAACCAAACGGAACCCAATCAATACGGGCTTGCCAGCATTTCAAATCTCTGCCAACATTAAAGCTAGTGTAGCTTAAATTGTGTGTAGTAAAATCATAGCCACTTGTTAAGCCCAGTTTCCAGTATTTAGTAACAGCTATATCTCCACTAAAATTAAGGGTTTGTACTTTTTTTAAGACGTTGGTTGTTCTATCAAACGTGATATTATAATACACATTCAAATTCCACGGAAGTTTATTTTGTTGACTTTGTGCTGTATTAGTAGCAACAGCGCCTTGCTCTGAACCGTTAGTTAAATCAGG